>DRKF01000354.1 GCA_011051915.1 Acidimicrobiales bacterium
GAGTGGACCTCCGAACCGGTCCGGGGTCCGGTCACGGCCCAGGTCTCCGCCCACGGGGACGCCCGTCCGGCCCGCCTGGTCTCCGTGGACCGACTCCGGTGGGAGTCACCCCAGCCGCGCGTGGCCCCCGGTCAGGCCGTGGTCCTCTACGACGGTGATGTGGTGGTGGGCGGGGCCACCGCGGCCTCCGCCCGCCCGGCGTAGGCCCGAACTGCGGATCTGCTCTCGTGGCCCATGGTGGCTGACACCGGGCCGGCGCCGGGCCGCAGCGGGAGTCCGGGCCGGGAATCTCAGGAGATCAGCCCCCGCCGGCGGGCGGTGTCGAGAACCGCACCCGGCCGGGTGGGGGTGAAGGCGATCTGGAGAACGGAGCGCACCTCGCTGCGATCCCGCCGATCGGTCAGGGCCACGACCTCGATCGGTTCGTTGACCACGATGACGAGAACCGGCCCGGCCGCCCTTCGGGTGGCGTCGAACAGATCGGGGGATTCCAGATCCAGGTCGGCGGGGGCGGGGCCCAGGTAGACGAGCTTCGAGCGCCGGATCAGGAACGCGTCGCTGGAGCTCAACGGATCGTGGATGACGACCCCGGCGGGCACGAACACGACCCACCTCCGGGAGAGGCCGTGGAGAGCCTTCACCCCGACCACCGCGGCGGCGAGGCCGACCACGGCCGTCAGGCCCCCGACCACCGGCCGGCCGGCGACCAGGAGCAGTACGCCCACGACCGGCAGCAGCACCGCGGCCAGGGCGGCGGGGATGGCGGCCATCAGCAGGGGGATCGGCACCCTCAGCGGAAGACGGACCTCGTCGCCGTAGGCGGCCCCGGAGATGTGTGATGCGCCCACCTCGGGTGTCAGGGACAGGGCGGCGGCGACACACACTCCGGCGACGGCCGCGACTATCGCCGGGGTGGAGGGATCACCCGCCGAAAGGGCGGCGGCCACGGCCAGGGGTGCGGCGGCCGTGGCCCCGGTGCGGATCACCGTGAGCCCCACCGGGTGCCGGAGCAGTGAGGCGATCAGGACGACGGTCCACAACGCCCACGCACCGATGGTGATCGTCCAGCCCACCGCGGTGCTGCGACCCCTGACGGTCTGATCGAGCAGGGGGCCCGCGGTCAGGGGTTGGAGCAGCCAGACCAGGGTGAACACATGGGGGAGGGGATCACGGCGGATTCTCTCCCAGGCGCCGGGGCGTCGGGCGGGGGTGGTTCTCCGGGAGGTGGGGGTCACGGTTAGATGCTCCCCCATGTGGGCCCCGGCTTCCAGCCCCTAGTCTCCACGATGTGAGTGACCCATCACCCCAGGACGAGACAATGACCCCCGAGGCGGTCGATGCGGGCCCTTCGGGATCCGAGGCGGCACCACCGCCGGAGGCGGTCGCCAGGGCGGCGGAGCTGCGGAAACGGTTGACCGAGTACAACATCGCCTACTTCGAGAAGGATCAGCCGCTCGTCCCCGACGCGGTCTACGACGCTCTGATGCGGGAGCTGCAGGCCCTGGAGGCCAAGTACCCGTCGCTGGTCACCCCCGACTCGCCGACCCAGAGGGCCGGGGCCCCCGCCTCACCGCTGTTCGCTCCCGTCGAGCACGCCATTCCCATGCTCTCGATCGACAACGTCACCGACCGCGAGGGTCTGATGGCGTGGTACGAGAGGGTGGCCAGGACCCTCGAGGAGGCCGAGGCCGGGCCCCCGAGCTTCATATGCGAACCCAAGTACGACGGTCTGGCGGTATCCATCCGCTACGAGAAGGGTGTCTACGTGCAGGCCGCCACCCGCGGCGACGGTCGGGTGGGCGAGGACGTCACTCCCAACGTGGCGACCATCGCCGTCATTCCCGGAGTGCTGCAGCCGCCCCATCCCGACGTGCTGGAGGTCCGGGGTGAGGTCTACATGCCCGTCTCGGAGTTCGAGGCCCTCAACCGGCGCATGCTGGCCGAGGGCAAACCCACCTTCGCCAACCCCCGCAACACCGCGGCAGGTTCCCTCCGCCAGAAGGATCCCGCGGTGACCGCCAGTCGTCACCTGTCGTTCTGGAGCTACCAACTCGGGGAGACCGAGGGGGTCCCCGCCTTCGACACCGCCCGGGAGACGTTCGACTACCTGGCCGAACGGGGGCTGCCCGTCAACCCGATAATCGAGGTCCACGACGACGTGGAGGCCGCGTACCAGTACTGCCTGGACCGCCAGGAGCACCGCTACGAGCTCGACTACGACATCGACGGAGCGGTGGTGAAGGTGAACGGCCTGATGCACCGGGCCCTGTTGGGGGCGACCTCCAAGGCCCCCCGGTGGGCGATCGCCTACAAGTTCCCGCCCGAGGAGAAGACCACCCTGCTGAAGGACATCATGGTCTCCATCGGGCGGACGGGGCGGGCGACCCCCTTCGCCGTCCTCGAGCCGGTGAACGTGGGTGGGTCCACGGTGTCGATGGCCACCCTCCACAACGAGGATCAGGTGAAGCTCAAGGACGTCCGACCCGGCGACACGGTGATCGTGCGCAAGGCCGGCGACGTCATCCCCGAGGTCGTCGGTCCGGTGCTGGAGCTACGACCCCCCGACTCGAGACCCTGGGAGTTCCCCACGAACTGTCCCTGTTGCGGCACACCCCTGGTCCGGCATCCCGGTGACGCCAACACCTACTGCCCGAACACCGCCTGCCCCTGTCGGGTGGAGCAGGGAATCGCCTACTTCGCCGGCCGCTCGGCCATGGACATCGAGGGTCTCGGGGAGGAGACCGTCCACCTGCTGGTGAGCGAGGGCCTGGTGTCCGACCCCGCCGATCTCTACTCCCTGAGGGCCGAGGACCTGCTGGCGTTCCGGGGTTGGAAGGAGAAGTCGGTCAACTCGCTCCTGAGGGCCATCGACGAGTCCAGGAACCGGCCCCTGGCCCGACTGCTCATCGGTCTGGGCATCGAGCATCTGGGCCCCACCGGGGCCGAGGCCCTGGCCCGTCGTTTCGGCTCGCTGGAAGCGATCATGGACGCCACTCCCGAGGAGATCGCCGCGGTGGAGGGCATCGGCCCGGTCATAGCGGAGTCGGTGGTCTCCTACTTCTCCGACCCTCACAACCGCGAGGTGGTCCACAAGCTGAAGGCCGCCGGCGTGCGCACCGATGTGGTGGAGAACGCCGACCTGCCCCAGACCCTGGCCGGGAAATCGGTCGTGGTGACCGGCACCCTGGAGAACTTCAGCCGGGAGGAGGCCGAGGCCGCCATCAAGGCCCGCGGCGGACGATCGCCCGGCTCGGTCTCCAAGCGGACCTACGCGGTGGTGGTCGGAGACAGCCCGGGGGAGTCCAAGCTCTCCAAGGCCCGTGACCTCGGGGTTCCGATCCTCGACGAGGCGGGGTTCGTGAGGCTGTTGGAAACCGGTGAGTTGCCCGAGGACCCCACCAGCGATCAGGTCGACGAACCACCGCCGGCGGGGTGACCGGGGTGGAGGGTTCGGGGCCGTTCCAGGGCCTGCACCGCCGCGGCGTGGTTACCCAGACGGGGTGATCGGGTATCGGGGCGCTCAGGCGGCGGTGAAGCACCAGTTCACGACTGAGGTACGGGTCGGGTCGAGCTGATCGCGGATACGGGCGATGACACAGACCTCGCCGGTCTCGAACTCCTCCACCGCACGCCCGGGACCCGGCTCGTAGAAGTACCGGCCGAGCTGGGTGACGGTGGCCCCCGATCCGCTGTCGGGCTTTCCGGCCACCGGGACGATCTGGTCCATGGGGATCTCGACCCCCCCGGCATTCAGGCCGATCAGCTCCCAGTTCCGGATGAGGTCGATACCCACCGGGGTCTGGCGGGGCTCCAGGGCGCCCACCAGGGGGAAGACCGATTCCACGGCCGGATCGAGCTTGGCCCCGGTACCGGCCGTGTCGGCACTGGTCACACCGATGTAGCCGAAGAAGGCGGCCAGGACGAGACCTCCGGAGATCAGGATCCGGGGCAACCACACCTGGCGGAAGTCACCGGGGTCGGGGCCGGGGCCGGGTTCCGGTTCGGAGTTCGGGTGTCTGCTCACCCCGACATCATCCCCCATGGCGGACCCCGGCACCGGTCGTGATGGATTCGGTACCGGTGGGATTCCCGGCGACGGGACCCGCCGGCGGCGCCCGGATTCGATCGGGGGACTGCCCCGGAGGAGGGTCGTCGGGACGGTACTGTCGGCGGTGTGACCGCCATATGGGCCGACGGAGGAGTCGGACGGACCATAGAGAGCCGCTACCGCCTGGTCGCCCTGGTGGGGGCCGGGGCCTCGGCCCGCGTCTACCTGGCCGACGATCTGCGCCTCAAGCGCCAGGTCGCGGTGAAGGTCCTGCACCCCGGACTGGCCCGGGATCCGCTGTTCCTGCGCCGCTTCGCCCAGGAGGCCCGGACCGCCGCCGCATTCAGCCACCCCCACCTGGTGGCTGTCTACGACTGGGGTGACGACGCCGACGGCCCCTATCTGGTCACCGAGTTCCTGGCCGGGGGGAGCCTGCGATCGTTGCTGGCCACGGGTGCCCGGCTGAGCGTCTCCCAGGCGGTGAAGGTGGGGATCGAGGCGGCCAGCGGCCTGGCCGCGGCCCACCGCCGGGGGATGATCCACCGCGACATCAAGCCGGCGAACCTCCTGTTCGATCTCGGGGGCCGGCTGCGCATCGGCGACTTCGGTCTGGTCCGGGCCCTGAGCGAGGCGGCGCTGACCGAACCCGACGGGGTGGTCCTGGGGACGGTGCGCTACGCCGCTCCCGAGAGGGCCCTCCCCGGGACGGGAGACGGCCGGACCGACGTCTACAGCCTGGTCCTCACCCTGGTGGAGTCGGTGACCGGCGAGGTCCCGGGTGCTCAGGGAAGCGGCCTCGACGTGCTGGCGGCCCGGCAACTCCACGACATCTCCATTCCCGAGGAGTTCGGTCCGGCGGCGGCGATCCTGCGGAGGGCGGGGTCGGCGGTGCCCGAGGATCGGCCCACGGCCGAGGAGTTCACCCGGGGCCTGGAGGACGCCACCGAGCACCTGTCCGCACCGGACCGTCTTCCCCTGGCCGGGATCCTGCCGGGTGGTCTTCCGGCGTTCGGCGAGGCGACCGCCACCCTGCCCCCGGCCGGTCAGGACGGGTCCGTCGATGGCGCCACTCCCGAAGTCGTGGCTTCCGGCAGTGGGGGTGAGATCGGCATCTTCGACGTGGAGGCTCTCGAGGAGCCGTCCTCCGATCAGGGCCGGGCCGGGCTCCTGGCCGACGACGACGGAAGCGATCGCCGGCGCCGGGCCGACCGGCGTCGGGAGCGTCGGGAGCGTCGCGGGCGTCGATCTCCGCGGCGCGGACTCTGGCTCACGGGGGTCGCCCTGGTGCTGATCGCGGCGGGAACGACCGCCGCGGTCATGGTCTCCAGTGTGGAACCCGAGGGTGTGCCGACCGCCCTGGTGGAGGATTTCAGGGGCCGTCCCGTGGCCGAGGTGCGCACGATCGCCGATCTCCACGGCTGGACCCTCGACGAGGATCCCGTGCGGTCCGACTCCTTCGAGGCCGAGTCGGTGATCCGCCAGTCCCCCGAACCGGGGACCGAGCTCCCCGAGGACTCCATCATCTCCGTCGACGTCGTTTCCGGCCCCTATCTGGTGATGACCCCCTGGGTCGTGGGCTACCAGATCGAACAGGCCGAGGAGAGGCTGGCGGCCCGGGGATTCCAGGTGGCCAGCCGGGAGCCCGTCTTCGACGAGGTGGTGCCCGCCGGGCAGGTGCTGGTGATGACCGTCGACGGTGAACCCCTCGACGGGGGACTTCTGAGGGAGCCGGGAGCGGAGGTCGAACTGGTCTTCTCCGCCGGGCCGGTACCCCGCAGCGTGCCGGCGGTGGTGGGTCTGACCCTCGAGGACGCCGCCGGAGCGGTGGCGGCGGAGCAACTGAATCTGGTGGAGGCACCCGACCGGGAGTTCTCCGAGACCGTGCCCGAGGGTTCGGTGATCGCCCAGACCCCCGAGCCGGGGACCCAGGTCGACCGGGGCTCCGATATCGAGGTGGTGGTGTCCAAGGGGCCCGACCGCCGGGCCGTCCCCAACGTGATCGGCATGTCGATCGAGGACGCCACCAGCGCCCTGGAGGCGGTGGGTCTGGTCCGGACCGGTGTCAGTGGCGGGGGAAACATCGTCGACTCGGTGAGCCCCCGGGTGGGCACCCTGCTCAAGCCCGGCGACGGGGTGGAGCTCTTCGCCCCCAGGTAGCCGGAGATACCCACCGCTGTCCGCCGGTGGTGGGGGCGGCGGCGCTCACCGGGCCCGGCCGGCGGGACGGGGCTGTGTGATTGAGGTCACACGGCACCCCGCGAGTGGCCGATCGGCGGGTACCGGGCGCTACCGTGCGCGTTGATGTCGGAACGCGAGCAACCCGGGAGCCGTGACGGCCAGCCGTCTCGATCGCTGCGAGTGGGTTCCCCCGGGGTGCTGCCGGTGGCATCGGTGCCCTGGCCGGTCCTGTTCCGTCGGAGGGTGGCCCGGCGTCTGGAGAGGACCGGCAACTACCACCGCTGGGTCCTGGCGGTCTCGCTGGCCGGCATGTTCTCCGTCGCCTTCACCATCACCATCCTGGCCGTGGCCATCCCCGACATCGCCACGGAGTTCGGATCCCCCGAGACCGCCGTCTCGTGGGTCATCACCGGCCCCATCCTCACCTTCGCCCTGGTGGGACCCTCGGTCGGACGTCTGGGCGACATGCTCGGACACCGGCGGGTGTACCTGATCTCGCTGTCGCTGGCCGGGCTGTTCGCCGCCTTCATCGCCCTGAGTTGGAATACTCCCAGCCTGATCGCCTTCCGCATTCTGGGGGCCGCGGGCGGGGCGGCGACGGGGCCCTCGGCCATGGCCATGATCAACCGGGTGTATCCCCCCGAACGCAGGGTCCAGGCCATGGGCTACTGGTCCCTGGTGATGGCCGGGGCGCCGGTGCTGGGGGTGGTGGTGGGTGGTCCCATAGTGGACGCCTACAGCTGGCGTTGGATCTTCGTCTTCCAGGTTCCGGTGACCGTCCTGGCGGTGCTGCTCGGGGTCCTGGTACTGCCCGAGACCCGACGAACGGAGGCCCACGGCTTCGACCTGCCCGGCGCGGTGGTGCTGGGAGGTTCGATCGGCGCCCTGCTGCTGGCCATCACCAACGGCTCCACCTGGGGCTGGGGCTCACCGGCGGTCCTGTTCCTGATCTCCCTGTTCCCGGTGGGGATGGTGGTCTTCGTCCGGATCGAGAGGCGGGCCCGGAGTCCGCTGATTCCCCTGGCCTATTTCCGTCGCCGCAACGTGGCCATGCCGATCGTGGCCCAGATGTTCGCCAACTTCGCCTACATGGGTGGGTTCATCCTCACCCCGTTGCTGCTGAGGGATCCCGACCTGTTCGCCTTCGACGCCACCCACGCCGGACTGCTAACCATCGCCCGGCCCCTGACCTTCGCCATCGCCGGTCCCCTCATGGGATGGTTCGCCCTACGGGTGGGGGAGAGGTCGAACGCCACCTTCGGTTCGGCCCTGGTGGTGGTGTCCATGGTGGTTCTGGCCCTGGGTGCCACCCGCCAGTCCTCGTTGCTGATTGTGGCGGGCCTGGCGTTGTCGGGGTTCGGACTGGGTACGGCGGCGCCCTCGATGTCGGCCTCGGTGGCCAATGCCGTGGAGGAGACCGATTTCGGGATCGCCGGCGCCACCCAGCAGATGGCGGCCCAGATCGGGGTGGTGCTGGGGATCCAGGTCATGCAGACCTTCCGGGCCATCAGGCTCGATCAGCTGGGTGTGGCCGGCCTGGCCACCAGCTACCGGGACGCCTACCTGCTGGGAGGGCTGGTGTGCCTGGGGGCCATATGGGCCTCGGCCCTGATCCGCAGCACCCCCGTGGAGGCCCGCCGGGCGGTGATCGAGGGTGTGAGTGTCCCGGACCCCGAACCGGAGCCGGCGCCACCCGCCCTCGAGGCCTCCCGGTAGCCGACCGCTGATCCAGTCGGGTTCGAGTGGCATTGGTTTCCGTGGCGGTCGTGCGATCCAGGGTAGAGATCGGCGAGTTCTTCGGGGTGATGGTGGTCCCGGAAATAGTGGGCGTGGAGGTTCCGCGCGGGACGCCGATCGAGTGTCTGATAGCGGCGGTGGGTCCCACGATTCAGGCCTATCTGGGCCCCGATGTCGGCACTCCCGCTGTCACTGCCGACTGAGCGGTCAGCACCTTGATTCCGCATAGATAACACGTGTTTTCGTGCTGTTTCGGGTTGCGATAGCGGTGGTGTGGGCATAGATTGAATACGAACATACGTTCGTATCTCGGGTGAGTTTGTGGGGAGTGGGCGAGTGGGTGAGTGGGGTTGGTGACGGTGAACAACAGCAACGCAAACACCGGGAACA
>DRKF01000355.1 GCA_011051915.1 Acidimicrobiales bacterium
ATTTCGACCTGCCCCCCGGGTTCGATGCTCGTGGAGATCGAGTCGGGAAGCTTCCGCAGTATCCGGGACAGGCGAGCCGGATCGACCCGGCCGCCGGGTTCGCCGACGGGTCGGGTGTGAAACTCGATCTCGGCACCGGCGCGGGGCGGCAGCCCCTGCGGTGGGGCGAACTCCAGGCCGGCGGCGCTCAGGTGACGGAAGTGGTCAAGGCCCTCTCGGCCCCTCAACTGGACGGTTTCCTCCGAACGGCGGGTTGAGGTCCTCGACATCGGTGGTGCCGATCACCGGTGACCGTAGGCCGAGGCGGTCCACGCCACGTCGCGGACCCTCTCGGACCATTGGTCCTCGCTGTACCTGTCCTCCGAGCAGCCTTCGTTGCTCATGACGATCCCCTCTCATGTCCGGGTCCCGACGTGTTGTCCGGACTTCTCGGTTTCTCAGGTCCGGACACTGCCCCCGGACTTCTCGGTTTCTCAGGTCCGGAGTCTTGTCCGGACTTCTCGGTTTGCCAGGTCCGGACACTGCCCCCGGACTTCCCGGTCTGTTGGAACACGGGGTCGACGCCCTTTGTTCCGAACTCGCCGCGGGTCGCCGGCCGACCATGACTTCAGGGGTGGAGGGGGCATGCCGACAAGGAGACCGTGGACGATCGTCGATCATCTGGTGGTCCCTGCTCCCACGGGGTGCGGGACGAGGAGGGCATGTCCCTCATCGAGACCATCGTCGCGGTGTCGATCCTGGCCATCGCCCTGCTCCTCACCATCGGTCCCACCGTCGCCGCGTTCAGGACCCTGAGAGGTGCCAAGGTCATCAATCTGGCCGAATCGGTGGGCCAGGGCAGGATCGAACTGATCCAGCAACTCGACTTCGACGAGGTCGGTGTCTCGGGGGCGACGGTGCCGGGCAGTCTCGACGGCGTCTCCACCGAGACGGTGCAGGGAGTGACCTTCGACGTGGTCACCACCGTCGACTGGGTCGGCAGCGACGGCCTCGACCCCGGACTGCTGAGCGGCGCCGGCGACGGCGTGACCGGCCAGGCCGACTTCGGACAGAACTACAAGTGGGTCACCGTACAGGTGACACCGAGCGACGGATCACTGGCTCCGGTCGTGTTCTCGACCGCGATCGCGCCGCCGTTCGTGCCCTCGGGCGACTCGGAGAACGGCACCGTGACCGTGGAGCTCAAGAAGTTCGAGCCGGTCGGGTCGCCGACTCCCGGAACGGAATGGCCCGGTGTCTACCTCGTTTCCCCCTCCGGCGCGGCCATTGGGCCCACCAGCGGCATCGGAACGGCCCGGCCCGTCTTCGAGAACGTTCCCCCTGTGTCGGGCGGCGGTTCCTACCGGGTGCGGCTGGGTCCCTCGCTCTCCGACGTCCAGTCCTCGGGCTGGCGGATCCACTTCGACGACCTGCTGAGTCTGGCCGATGAGATCGACATCGAACCGGGACGGGCCAACGTCATCCCCCTGAACATCTACAAGCCGATCAACCTCCAGATCACCCTGACGGGACCGGCCCAGCTGGGCGGGCCCCTGGAACCGGTGACCGAGGCCAGCCTGATTCTCGGTTACGGCACCCGCTACGGGGTTCTCAGCTCGGCGGAGATGGACTCGCCGGGCCACTGGAGCGTCAGTGAGTTCGAGGGCGTGCCCCTGGTGCCGGGGGACTACTCCATTCAGGTGGACGCTCCCGGGTACGTGCCCTACGGGGTGGCCCACGTGTCGATGCCCGGCGGATACCCCTCGAATCTGGTCCAGGCGGTGAACATAGAACTCGACCTGGCCCCGAACAACACCGCCGAGATGACCTTCATAGTCAAGGATCCGGCCGGTGAGCCCATTCGTGGCGCTCTCGTGAACATCTCCTCCGACGGTTACGGCCCCCTGGTCCAGACCACCGATGTGGATGGCAAGGCCCGGTACAACCTACCGGTCGGCTCGAAGTCGGCCCCCACCGTGACCGTGCAGAGTCCTCACGGCCACGAGGAGCTGGTGACACCGGTACCCCCGATCGTGGTGTGGGACACCGAGGAGTACACCCTCGCTCTTCCGGCGGGCCGGGGTCTCCTGCGCTTCGAGGAGGGCACCGGCGGATACTTCCAGTACCTGCCGTTCGGATCCGGAGCCAACTGGAGCGCTCCGGTGCTGCCCAACAGCAACGGCCGCGGTTCCGCCGCCCTGCCGGGCAACAGCAGCGGCAACCAGTGGTCGGTTCGCAAGGTCTGCTTCGCCGGGAACAACGTGGTGGCGGAGGGAACGGTGACCGTGGCTCCCAATGGAACCTTCGTCTCCTGGGGAGCAGGGCAACCGTCATGTTGAGGGCTCAGCAGTGGCGGACGGCGCGGCTTCGCGACCGCCTGCGCCCCCGGGACGAGAACGGCTACACCGTGATCGAGCTGTCGATGACCATCGGCATCCTGGCCCTGGTGCTCGGCGCTTTCTACGGTGCGTACAACGGCTTCATCCGCGACGTCGGATTCGCGGAGCAGCTGGGGGACATCGAGAGGGAGGCACGGCCGGTCCTCAACGAGCTCGTCATCGAACTCCGCCAGGCGGTTCCCCCCTCGACGGCGGCTCACGGGCGCCCGGTGGAGTACCTGTCGGCCGGCCGGATCGTCTTCTACTCCGATCGGCGGGACGTTGCGGGCCCCGAGCGCTACGACTACCAGCTCGTCAACTGCGCTGATTCGCTGTGTGATCTCCAGGGAAGCATCTACTTCGCCGATGCCGCCACGGCCTACCCGAACTGGGGCTACAACACTGCTCTCGGACCGGACTACCAGTGGACGGTCCTGAGCCGGGTGCCCGAGTCCACGGTCCTCTTCGAGGGTCGCAAGGGCGGCACCACGGTGACCGGCTGTGACCGCACCGACCTCGATGGACTGGGCGCGGTCGACTGCGACTTCGACACCGTGCTCGTGAGAATCGTGGTCGCTCCCGAGGGAAACCCCCGACCCCGCGACTACGAGGTGGAGGAGGAGGTGACCCTTCGCAATGCGCGACTGTGACACCACCCTCGACCGCGAGCCGCGGTCACGGCGGAGCCAGGACGGAATCGCCATGATCACCGTGATCCTCGGCGTCATGGTCATATTCGCCTCCATCCTGGTCCTCTCCCGAGAGGCGGTGGCGGAGTACCGCGCCGCCAAGTACGGCGAACGGGACGACGTCCTGTTCAGCCAGATGGAGGGTGTGGCCCAGAGGTATCTCTCCAAGATGGCGACCGACCCCGCCTACTACCTGCACTGGGTGGACGAGTTCGAGCGTCCCAGGACCTGCACCGACCCCGCCTCACCGAACCTGAACCAGGTCCGGAGCGCGGGCTCGGCCTGGTTGGCGGACTGCGGCTCGTGGGCCTACCTGACCCCCGCCACTGCCTCGGACTGGACCCGCTACCCCCTGACCACGGGAGACGACGACGGTGAGGTCCTCATGGAGGTCAGACCGCGGGGCGACCAGGGCGCGGTGGAGCTGATCGTGGCCGGGCAGATCCGGCTGAGAAGTCAGTATCGGACCATCTCGGTGGAGGTCGCACCGCCGGCCGTGTCGGCCTTCGAGTGGATGAGCGAGGTGGATCTCAGGTTCGCGCCCGGAGCCGTGGTGGCCGGCCCGGTCTACTCGGGGCGCAATGTCGACTTCGCCGGCCCCCCGAGCGGCACCGCGGAGGGGAACGTGTACGCCGACGGGGCGATCACCGGCTCTCCGATTCTCGCCTCGGGGGTCAAGAGTTTCGACTCCACCGGCACCCAGACCGGGCTGATCGACTCGGTGTTTCCCGAGCAGCTGGTCTTCGACGACTTCTGGGACGACATCGACCTGATCCGGGAGTCCGCCTGCAACCAGGGCGGGCTGTGTCTCGCCGTCGCCGGGGCGAATGCCTACCTGGTTCAGCCCCACACCGTGGGCTCGGTGGCCAAGGTGGCGGTCTGGTACTCGACGACCTCCAACGTGGCCGGTTGCATCGAGGCCCGGGAGTGGTGGTGGTCCAATCCCGAGGCCGCAGCCAACTCCTGGCAGGTCCTGGGCGACTTCGACGTTCCCGCCAACGGAATCGTGTGGGCCGACTCCACGGTGATTCTCGGCAACCGGACCGTTGGGGCCCCCACCGGGCCCGTCGAGGTGGCGGCCCCCCTCACGATCGCCGCGGGTGACGCCAACCTTCTGGCCGATGTGGTCGTCAACGCCGACATCGACTACCGCGATCCGACGGTGGGGGATGTCCTGGGGGTGATCGCCTCCGGTGACATCGTCGTGAATCCCGCCGCCGCCGGACAGCAGATATCGGGACAGATGTCGCTCAAGGGTGCCTACCTCGCCCAGGCCGGGCAGATGAGGGTGGCCCGCTCCTGCGGTCAGTGGGGTTCACTTCCCACCGGGTCGACCCCGAATCTCCTCTTCAACGGGTCCATCGCCACCCGCAACAGCGGTGACCTCGTGAGCTACTTCCCCAACCGGTCCTTCGACTGGGACCACCGGCTGGGCGACATCGCCCCACCGCTGTTCCCGAGGGTGTCCAGCGGCTTCACCTTCGTGGACTTCCGTGAGATCCCCGTGCCCGACTGGGCCCGGAGCTAGGTACTTCAGGAAAGTTGACTTCCATGCAGAAATCACCGACAAGGACACACGGTAACGGCGGGCCC
>DRKF01000356.1 GCA_011051915.1 Acidimicrobiales bacterium
GCGATGAGGCCCTGGGCGTCGATCTGAACGTTGAACTGGGACTCGGCCCAGGACTGGATGTCCTCGATGTAGGTCGGAGCCTGATCGATGAGTCGCTGGATCTGGTCGGCCAGCACCGACCCCATGGCGAAAAGGAACCCCGCGAAGAGGAGAACCACCCCCAGGAACACGGCTCCGGTGGCCACCCCGCGTCGCCAGCCGCGGCGCGAGAGACGGTTCACCGCCGGTTCCATGGCGAAGCTCAGGAACAGCGAAACCAGGATCATCAGCAGCAGGGACCGGAGCCGGGAGACCAGCCAGGTGAACACCGACAGGGAGAGCACTCCGACCAGGAACAGCAGGATCGCCCGTGGAATCCATCGGGGCATACGGTCCCGTTCGGAGAGCACCACCTCGGGCACCGGCACCACCGATTCGTCACCGGCCAGGTCGGGATCCTCGGGGTCGGGCGCTGTGGGGACGTCGAAGGAGGTCATGTCGCCCCGGCCATTCGGGCCAGGAGGTCCTGGTGGACGCGCCCGTTGGTTCCCAGTCCGCTCCCGGCGGTGTAGCTGGCTTCCCCGCCCAGCGAGGTGAAGTTCCCACCGGCCTCGGAGAGGATCACCCCCATGGGGGCCAGGTCCCACGCCGAGCAGACGGGGTCGACCATGGCATCGGCCTGTCCGGTGGCGACCATCGCGTAGCCGTAGGCGTCACCCCAGGTTCTCATGTGGACCCCGGCCCGGCGGAGGGAGACCAGTTGGGATTCCGAAGCCAGACTCCAGTCGCTGGCACAGACGAGTGCGCCCGGGAGAGCATCGGTGGTGGACACCGAACAACGGGACTGACCGCTCCAGCAGCCCTCGCCCCGACCGGCGAACACCCTCTGATCCAGGGCGGGGAGGTCGATGACTCCGACGAGGGGCCCCTGGGCGTCCGACACCGCGACCAGGGTGGCGTAGAGGGGCACACCCCGCACGAAGCCGAACGTGCCGTCGATGGGGTCCACGATCCAGGTCAGCCCTGATGTGCCCCCGGTACGGCCGAACTCCTCGCCGATCACGGCGTCGTGGGGCCGGTGCTCGGCCAGATAGTCCTTGACCAGCATCTCCGCCGCCCGGTCGGCCTCTGTGACCTCGGTGCCGTCGGCCTTGCCGTCCACGACGAGGTCACGGCGCCGGAACCACCCGAGGGTGAGTACGGCAGCGGAGTGGGCCAGCTCGACGGCCTCCTCCATGAGATCTCGGATCGGGGCGGACGTCACGCCCACGATTGTCGCGCGAACGGAGGGGCGCGGGTGGGAGGACGCCCACGAGGATCGAGGGGGTGAGGCCTGGTGGGCCGCGAAGGGTCGTACTCTCGGGTGGTCGGGCTTCACAACTCGGCCGGCCTCCGGGGCGGTCGACAACAGAGGTGATGCGCAAGGTGAAACCTGACACTCCTCCCACAGCGAAGACGTCGCGCCCCGGCTCTGTGGAGCCGGGCGGGAGACGCCCGCTTCGGAATCGGGCGGGAACGATGCTCCTGGTACTGCTCGGGATCACCGCGTGGATGGTCGTTCTGACCGACGTCAGAGCCGGATCAGGGTCACCGGCAGGCACCGGGCCGGCCGAGCTGCAGTCACCACCGACAGGACTGGTGGTGGCTGTCGACCACGCGGAACCGCCCGTTGCGGTCGATCCCGAGGTGACCCTCCCACCGAGGGCGGCCAATGGGAGTGAGGCGGCCTCGGAGCCGAGGGGATCGGGATCCGGGCTCCTGGACGGTGACCCGACGGCGGCTGACTACTTCGGCGGCATCGATCCGCCGGTGGTGGCACCCGACGCCTCCGAACGCCTGGTGGGTCGATCCATCGACGTGGTCGGCGACTCCCTGGGTGTGTCGGTCACCGACGAGCTGCGAGCCCTGCTGCCCGGCTCGGCGCTCCACGTCGACGCCGAGGTGGGCCGGCCTCTCTCCGTGGCGCTGTCCTCGCTGCGGGCCGTGGGCCGCTCGGCCCCCGACATCGTGGTCATCGAGATCGGTACCAACGACTGGGGGGTTCCCGCCGGCTACGAGGATCAGGTGCGAAGGGCTCTCGAAGCGGTCGAGGGCGCATCCTGCGTGGTGTGGGTCAACGCCCAGGAGTTCCGCAGCGGACTGGTCACGGTGAACAGGACGATCGACACCGTGCTCGGTGAGGTGGCGGCCGAGCGCCCCGAGACGGCGATGACGGTGGCCCGATGGTCAGATCTGGCCGATCCTCCCGAACTGCACGGTGCCGACGGCTATCACCTCTCGGCCCAGGGCCAGCGGCTGATGGCCGACCTGATCGTGGCGACCGTGGTCGACACCTGCACCTCCTGAACTCCCCCAGCGCTGCCTGACCCGATCAGCAGGACGGCTTTCCCCTCAGGAGCCGACATCGAACACGCCCCTCAGGAGCCGAACTCGAACACGGGATCGCGCTTCTCCAGGAAGGCCGTGGCCGCCTCGACCTGGTTGGGGCTACCGGCCAGGGCCCCCACGTGGGCCCGCTCGGCGGCGAAGGCGGCGGCGACATCGTCGATGTCCCACCGGTTCAGCAGCAGCTTGTCCCTGCGGATCGCATCGGGGCTCTTGGCCGCTATCTCCCGGGCCATCGCCATGGCGTCGCCGTGGGGATCGTCGCTCACATGGGTGGCCAGCCCCAGTTGGGCCGCCTCCTCGCCCGCGACCATTCGCCCGGTGAAGTAGAGCTCCTTGGCGACGTCGTTCCCGACGAGGCGTGGCAGCAGCACCGAGGCGCACATGTCGGGCACGATCCCCCACCGGATCTCCAGAATCGACATCCGTGCCTCCGGGTGCACGAACCGGATGTCGCCACCGAGAGCCAACTGACATCCCCCACCCAGAGCGTGACCCGTCACCGCCACCAGGACCGGGACCGGTAGCTCCTGCCAGGTCCACACCGCCTGCTGACCGAGATGGGTGATGCGACCCTCGGGCACCTTGGCGATGGAGCCGACCCCGTCGCCTTCCGTGCTCGACCTGCGCTCGGCCATGGCCGCGAAGCCGGAGAAGTCCAGCCCGGCGCAGAACGAACGGCCGTTGCCGGAGAGAACCACGGCCCTCAGTGAGCGGTCCTCCGCCAGCTCCTGACCGGTGCGGGCCAGAGCCTCGAACATGGCGGTGTCCAGGGCGTTGAGCTTCTCCGGCCGGTCCAGACGTACGTCGGCGATTCCGTCGCTGATCTCGACCGATACCCGGTGTTCC
>DRKF01000357.1 GCA_011051915.1 Acidimicrobiales bacterium
CAGGGGCGAGAGCTGTGCGGGTTCGATACGCGCCAGTTCACACAACCAGGGGTCCCACTCCCCCCGGGACAGGTCCATGAGCTGGGTGCCGGCGGCGTTGGAGGGATTGGCCACCGCCTCGCCGGTGAGGGTCCGGCAGATCAGGTCGTCCACACCCAGCCAGCGGTCGGCGGCCAGGCCCTGGGCCGTGTACCAGGCGATGGTGGCCAGGCCCAGTCCGCAGCCCAGACTCCAGCCGCTGGTCCGGCGGACCCGTTCGGCCACCCCGGGGCGGGCCGCCAGTTCGTCGATCACCCGGCGGGCCCGGGCGTCCATCCAGGTGATGAGAGGCCCCGCGGGCTCACCACCGGCGTCGGCGGGGAGGATGGACCCACTCTGAGCTCCCAGCGAAAGGGCTCGGGGAGTCTCGGTGGGTCCCAGTTCGGCGGTGAGCCGGGCCAGGGCCTCGATGGTCGCGCCGGCCACCACCTCGGGGTCCTGCTGGGCCCAACCCGGACGCGGACAATCCATGGGGTAGGGCTCCGAGGCCGCTCGGGCCACAACGGTTCCCGAGGGGTCCACGGCCACGGCCTTGGTGGAACCCGTGCCCACGTCGAGACCGATCACTGTGCTCACGGCGGAGTCTCAGCCGGCGGAGGGAAGCATGGCGGCGGCCTCGGCGACCGGTACCCCGTCGTGGATCAGAGCCGCCACGGCCCGGGTCATGGCCACCGGATCGGACGCCTGGAAGATGTTCCGGCCGATGGCCACGCCCCGGGCCCCGGCGTCGAGGGCGGCGGCTATGTCGGTGAGCATCTCGGCCTCGCTGCCCTTCTTGGATCCCCCGAGGATCACCACCGGCCGGAAGCACTTGGAGGTGACCTCCTCGAACCCGGCGGAGTAGGGGGCCTTGATGAAATCGGCACCCAGTTCGGCTCCCAGGCGGGCGGCCATGGCGATGGCCTCGGTACCCCGCAGCTCCGGAGGGCTGTCGAACCCTCCCGGAACCATCTCCCCGAGCACGGGGATACCCCAGCGGTGGGCGGCTCTGACCATCTCGCTGAGATTGCGCAGGGTGGCCTCCTCCTTGGGGGACCCGGGCAGGGCGGTGACGACCATGGCGTCGGCTCCCAGGCGCAGAGCCTCCTCGGCGGTGAAGAACAGCGATGACGCCGAGCCGTCACTGGGGCCGCCCAGATTGGTGGCTGCTCCGTCCCCGCGGATGATCAGACCCACGCGGGACAGTTCGTCGGCGAAGCGGTTGGCGATGCCGTAGGACGTGAGGACGGCATCGGCGCCTCCCTCGACGATCTTGTCGATGGTGGCGGCAGGGTCCTCCCAACCGGGACACGGCCCGTCGATGAGGCCGTGGTCGATGGCCACGATCAGGGCGCGGCCGTCGGGGGCGAAAATATGGTTCAGGCGTCGGGTGGTCGACATGTCAGCTCCTGAGAAAGCCGGTTAGGCGGCCTACGCTCCGGACTGTCAGCGGGCGTCGGCGGTGATTTCCAGGGTGGCTCGGAGCACGGCCAGATTGGCAGACAAGTCAGGCTCCAGCACGTCGATCATTACCACGTCGAGGTCGTTGTCCGCCACGACACGGTCGAATTCGACCCGGCACTCCCGGGGTGTCCCGGCGATCTGGTAGAGCTGCAGCATCTCCTGGGTGGCCATCGCCGCTATCGGCTCGGGGTCGTCCGCGGCGATCGCCGCCTCCACCGTGGCCAGCTGGTCGGGGGTGAATCCGAAGGCGTCGATCACCCGCTGGGGCGAGTCCATGAGAATGTAGGGGAACGTGCGAGCCTGCTCGGCCACCATCTCCGGTGTGTAGCAGATCCGGCCTATGTAGCTGCGGGTCAGCGGCGGGGCGTCCGCCGGCCGGGCCTCGGTGATGAGCCCCAGGGCGTGGGGCAGGTCGGGTTTGACGGTGAGCAGCGTGCCGTCGGCGACCCGGCCGGTGAGGGCCAGCAGCTTGGGTCCGCGGGCCGCTATCCACACCGGTATGTCGTGGCGACCCAGGGTGCAGCGGGCCCCGTTCAGGCGGAAGTGCCGCCCCTCGTAGTCGACGGTGTCCCCGCTCCACAACAGGCGCATGATCTCGATGGACTCCCGAACCACCCCCAGCGGGGCCCGCCGTTCGATGCCCATGGGCGGTAGGACCATGGAACCGCCGGCCAGCATGGTGACGAAGGTGCGGCCCCCCGAGATCTCGTCGAGGGTGGCCAGGGCGGTGGCGGTGGCCGCCGGATGGCGGGTGTAGCCGTTGGTGACCGGGCCGAGTCTCATCGTGGTGGTCGCCCGGGCCACCAGGGCCAGGGTGGCGTACACGTCGGGCATGAAACCCTCGTCCGCCAGCAGGCAGTGGGTGTACCCCATCGCCTCGGCCTCGGCGGTCAGGGTGACGATGTCGTCGACGGACATGGTGGGAACTATGTGCAGTCCCAGGGTCGCCACCGGGCTCAGCCCGCCTCACGCTTGCGACGGGCGAAGTGCTGACCGCCGTCGACGATGAGGGTCTCCCCGGTGATGTACTCGGCCTCGATGAAGAACAGCACCGCCTGGGCTATGTCGGCGGGGGATCCCCAGCGTCCCGCCAGGGTGTCGTCGGCGGTGCGTTGAATGCGGGCCTCGTCGTAGTCGTGGGGTGGCAGGGTCGGGCCGGCCACCACGACGTTCGAGCGGATGTGGGGGGCCAGCTCCAGGGCCAGTTGGCGGCTGAGGGCCAGCAGGCCGGCCTTTCCCACGGCGTGTCCGGCGAACTGGGGCCACGGTTCGAAGGCCGACAGGTCGCCGATGCTCACGAACACCCCACGCTCCCGCTCGAGCATCCCCGGGGCGACGGCGTTGGCGATGAAGAAGGGGCCGTGGATGAGGGTGTCGACGGTCCGGAACCAGATGTCGGTGCTGTCGGTGGGGAAGTCCATCTTCTGGAAGTGGGAGGCGGAGTTCACCACGATGTCGATCCCGCCGAACTCCTTGTCGGCGGCGCCGATCATGGCGGTGACCTGGACCGGGTCGGAGATGTTGGCCTGCACCGGCAGGGCGCCGACACCCAGGGCCTCGATCTCCGCCGCGGTGGCGATGGCGGCGTCGGCGCTGGAGTTGTAGTTGATGACTACGTTCGCCCCGGCCTCGGCCAGGGCCAGGCTGATGCCGCGGCCCACCCGGTGGGCCCCGCCGGTTACCAAAGCTGTCTTTCCTCGTGGATCCATGCCCTCGGGTCTACCAGCCCCGGGGACGGTCCGCCGAGCCGACTACGGCCCGGACCGGTAGCTCATGGACCTCACCCCGGGAAGGTCGGTGAAGCCCCCGAGGCCACGACGGGAGATAGACTTCGGCAACTCCGGGTGGACGGGAACTGGTGGTGAATCTCCCCAGGAAGATGCTCATTTGGGTGGTGTCGGGTTCCGTGCTGCTCGGGGCCTGCGGCCCGACCCCGTCGGATGCGGAGGCCGGCGGAACCGCTCGGCGCGCCGAGCCGGTCGGTGCGACATCGACGGTGACGGAATCAGCACCCCGTACCGCCGTGCCGTTCTCGGAACCGGCTCGGTTCTTCGACGAGTCGCTGCCGCTGACCGATCTGGGTGACAGCTACGAATCCTTCGGCGACGTGGGCGAGCTGTCGGCGGATTCCGATCTGGTGTTCGTCGGCAGGGTCGCCGGCACGGTTCGAGGAGTCAACCGGTGGGCCCCGGCGGGAGGGGGCGGACTCGTCGTGGAATACGACGGGGTGGTGTTCACCGTCGAAGAGGTGCTGGCCGGAAACACTGATCTCGTCGGTACAGAACTGACCGTCGAGCACCCGGCGGTGGTGACCACCGACTCCCTCGGCCCCGAGCGGGTGGAGTCAGCTCCGATCGGCCTCCTGCGTCAAGGAGTCGAGCGAGCGGAGAAGGGCCTGAAGTCCGCCCGCTACCTCGTATTCGTCAAGAAGGATGCGCTTCCCGACGGTACGGAGTTCGTGTTGTTCAACACCCCGGGCGGACTCGTCGAGCTGGCCGACGACGGGACCACCCTCGAAGGCGCCGCCGGCCCCTTCCTGTTTCTTCACACCGACGAGGGGACCTACACCGACGGTCTCAGCCTC
>DRKF01000358.1 GCA_011051915.1 Acidimicrobiales bacterium
CTCCAACCCAGTGGACCACTGGCTGACCTCGCTCGTGTACGCGGTGCCGTTCGCCGCCGCTCTGTGGGCCATCAGCAGGTACCGGGTCGGGGGATTGACCTCCCTGATCCTGGTGGCACCACTGTTCGCCTATGTGACCGAGGGGGTCATCACACCGGTGATGTACAGCGGAGGTCCGCTGATTCCGTTCTTCCCGGCCTGGTTCACGTTCTGGCACGGCCTCATCGGCCTGGTCGGTCTGTGGTATCTGCTCCACCTGTGGATGGTTCGGGGCCGCCGGAAGCTGATACTGGCGGCATCGGTCGGACTCGGAGCGTTCTGGGGCCTGTGGTCCACCACCCTCTGGCTTCCCGAGAACGTAGGCGACCCGGAGCTCATCGCCGACAACGGCGGCCCCCTGACCGTCCTGGGTCCGGCGGCCTTCGCCCGCTACGTGGCCTCCTTCACCGTCCTCCTGGCCGCCTTCCACTGGCTGTGGGGCCGTCTCCGCGTCGCAGACCGGTTCGAACCTCCCGTCTGGCTCAGGGGTATCTACCTCGTTGCGGCCGGCGGGGTCCTGGTCATGTGGACGGTGGCCGTCCCCTGGGCCCTTCCCATGTTCGTGCTCTATGCCGGGGTGCAGGTCCTGCTCCTGCGCCGCCGTTCCCGCCTGTCCCGCGGTCCGACCCTGCTGGAGACCCTGTCGGGTCCCGTCCCCGCGGCGAGCCTGCTCCCCCTGGCGGCCGTACCGGCCGTGGCCGGCGGTGTCTACTGGGTGGCGTGGCAGTTGGGCCCCAACGCGACGGTCCTGAACACCATGATGGTCGGGATCATCTTCACCCAGGCCGCCATCGCCGGCATCGTGATGCTGGCCGTGGCCTGGCGGACGGTCAGGGACACCGGAGGCTTTGGTGGCCTCCGGACCCCGTCGGGGATCAGGCCGGTTGGGTCAACTCGGACCTGAGGCTCTTGATGGTCCGGTGGATGTCGGCCAGACAGCACCTGGCGGAGGGATTCAGATGCTCACAGGCGCAGAAGCCCTCGGCCACCGCCTCCTTGATGGTGGCCTTGATGGTGCCCTGGCCACCGTTCCGGCGAAGATCCGCAGCGAGGTCGTCGC
The DNA here is from genome assembly GCA_011051915.1 of Acidimicrobiales bacterium. Taxonomy (GTDB): domain Bacteria; phylum Actinomycetota; class Acidimicrobiia; order Acidimicrobiales; family Poriferisodalaceae; genus DRKF01. Next base: position 1,100 of record DRKF01000358.1, read on the forward strand.
GGGTGTGGGAGAAGCAGAAGCAGACCGGTGTGGGCCTGTCCAGGGCCTTGTGGTCGACCTGGGTTCGGAGGTCCCCCGCCACGAGCGTGTCCCCGCCCAGGTAGTACACGACCGGACAGGCGGTATCGGGACAGAACTGCCAGGGCCCCTCCTCCGCGGTCGGGCGATGGGGGAGCACCGGCCGCTCACCCACCACCGGCCCGGTGGTGCCGCACCGGGGACAGGGACTGGGGTCGGTGGGGTCTGACTTGGCGCAGCAGCTGCTCATGGTGTTCTCCTGTGTCGGTTTCTGCCGGGGGTCCTCCGGCAGGTGCGGGCGGTGGGTGTCAGGACGGAGGTGCGGCCGGGCGGTGGACACCTCCGGCGGCGCTGTTGACGGCTTCGGACAGGGTGGGATGGACATGGATCATCGCTCCGACATCCCCGTAGCCGGCGCCGGTGTACATGGCGAGCGTCACCTCGTGGATCAGGTCACTGGCGTGGGGCCCGGCGATGTGGCAGCCGAGGATGGTGTCGTCGGTGGCGTCCACGACGAACTTCACCAGACCTCTCGTCCGGCCCAGGGCGATGGCCCGGGCCACCCCGGCGAAGGGCTGGCGGCCGACGATCACGTCGTGTCCTGCCGCTCGGGCGGCGTCTTCGGTGAGGCCCACCGACCCGACCTCGGGGTCGACGAACACCGCGTGGGCCACGATGCGCCCGGCGGTACTCCGATCGCCGTCACGGTAGACATTGCGGTAGATGATGTCGGCGTCGTCCCTGGCGGTGTGGGTGAACATCGGACCACCGCGGAGATCGCCGAGGGCCCAGACATCGGTCGCTCCGGCAGCCTGCAGGCGTTCGTCCACGGCGACGAATCCCGAGGGGTCGGTTTCCACCCCCAGATGGTCGAGCCCGATGCCGTCGCTGTTGGGGACGCGCCCCACAGCGACCAGCAGATGGCTCCCGGTCACGGTGTCCGCACCGCCGGTGCACCCGACGGTGATCGCTCCGGGGGCGCCGGCGACCTCGGTGCAGGAGGTCGATGTGAGCACGGTGATGCCGTCGTCGGCGAATCCCTCCTCCACCGCGGCGGAGATCTCGGGATCCTCACCGGGAAGCAGGCGATCGGCCCTCTGGACGATGGTCACCTCCGTCCCGAATCGGCGGAACATCTGGGCGAACTCGCAGCCGATGAATCCCCCGCCCACGACCACGAGGTGTCGGGGAAGTTCCTCGAGCTCCAAGATGGTGCGGGAGTTGAGGTGGCTAACGTCGTCCAGACCGGAGATTCCCCCCTTCGAGTCGCGGGAACCGGTGTTCAGGAAGATGCGATCGGCGTGAATCCGACGCCCCGCCACCTCAATCGTGTGGTCGTCGACGAAGCGGCCGTCACCATGGATGAACTCCAGATCCCGGCGGCCCTCGACCGCCCGGTAGGAGCCGGCCCTGATCATCTCGACTATGCCGTTCTTGCGGGCCACCACCCGGGCCAGGTCGACCTCGGGGTCGGACGTCGACACCCCGAACGTGGACGCCTGTCGGGCCGAGTGGGCGACCTCGGCCGAGGCGATCATGGTCTTGGTCGGTATGCAACCGCGGTTCAGGCAGGTTCCGCCCAGCAGCTCCCGCTCGATCAGTACCACCGACTCGTGGCGGGCCGCCCTCAGGGCCAGGGGCAGGCCGGCCATCCCACCGCCCAGGACCAGTGCGTCGAAGTGCTCAACCATCGGCGGGCTCGGGGCCGTCGTAGTGTTCAACCATGTCCGAGTACCTCGCGGAGCTGCTCCAGGGTGGGGGACCCGGCGGGTCCGTCGGGAGTCTGGTAGACGCGGCAGGACAGGCCCACGGGGGTGTCAGGGTCGGCGAAGGGGTCCTCCCCGTCGACGACGATGCTGGGGGAGCCCCGAAAGCGCGTCCTCTCGGCTTCCTCGGGTGTGTCGACCACGTGTCGGGTGAGGTGGAGGCCGGGGATCTCTTCGGCCAGGTGCCTGAGGTGGGCGTCGGCGATCTTCCAGTTGGGGCAGTCGTCGAAGTAGAGCAGGGTGACGTCCATGGGCCGGAGGATAAACCTTCTCCCTTGGTGCAAGGTCAAGAGGTTTCGGGGGATAGGGTTCGAGCATGCGGATAGGGGCACTGGCCGAGCGGGTGGGGATTCCCGCTCGCACCATCAGGTTCTACGAGAAGCGGGGCCTGATGGCCGAGCCCAGGCGGGCACCCAACGGCTACCGCGAGTACGGGCCCTCGGCGGTGGCGCGCCTGAGGTTCATCCGCAGTGCCCAGGCGGCCGGGTTGACCCTCGAGGAGATTCGTAGCGTCGTCGACATCCGGGACACCGGGGAGGCGCCATGCAGCCACGTGGAGAGCCTCCTCGGTTCCAAGCTCGAGGAGGTGAGGGTCAGGCGCCGGGAGCTGGCCGCTCTGGAGCAGGAGCTGAGCAGTCTCCTCGAGCGAAGCCGGGGCCTGGATCCGGCCGACTGTGGGCCCGGGCAGGTCTGCCACATAATCGACCTCGACAACCCGGGCTGACGATCACCCGGTCCCGGTGGACGGGTCCGGCGCCCGTGCGGGGATTCGGCCGTCGAGCTCGGCGAGGGTCGGAGGGTCGGCTCCGGGTCGGGTGCAGGTGATGGCCGCCGCCCCGACCGCACGGTGGGCGATCCGGCTCCATTCCCCGAGGTCGAGGTGCGCCAGGTTCTCGGGCCGGGAATCGGGGAGGTGACGCCAGAGTTCGACCAGGACCGTGGCGGCGAAGGTGTCACCCGCCCCGACGGTGTCCACGACGGTCACCGCCGGGGCCGGGACCTCCACCGAGCCACCGGCGGTGTACACGTCCGCCCCCTGTCCGCCCCGGGTCACCAGGACCACGTGGCGCCCGCCGGCCAGGAGCTCCGAGGCCACGGAGCCGGCCCGGCGTCGGGGCCAGATCCACTCGAGGTCCTCGTCGGAGAGCTTGTAGATGTGGCTCCTGTTCAGCCACTTCCGGTGGAAGTACCGCCAGCGGTCGCGATCGTCGATGATGGCGGGCCGGACGTTGGGATCCAGCGACACGATGCCCCGACACCGGCCGACCAGGTCCGCCAGCACCTCGGCGGTGCGGCCCCGGAACATTCCCAGAGTTCCACCGTGCAGGAAGTGGGGGCCGGGTCCCAGGGGGGAGAGGTCGGCCCGCTCCAGCGCGGTGTCGGCGGTACCCCGACCCTCGAAACGGAAGCTCAGCTCGGGGCGGATCTCCACGATCGCCCGGGCGGTCGGCTCCGGGCCCCTCTCGACGCAACGCAGGTCGACACCGTTCGCTCTCAGATGCCCGGCGATGAGATCGCCCTCGGGGTCGGTGGACAGCCGGCCCAGGAAGGCGGCCGGTGCCCCCTGGCGGGCGGCGGCGACGGCGGTGTTCATCGGGCCCCCGCCCGGAACCGGCACATCGGCTCCGGGCAGGATGTCCACCAGGGCCTCCCCGGCGCAGACGATCAAGAGGGCCGCCTCAGCTCTTCACGCTTCCCGACAGCAGACCCCGCACGAAGTATCTCTGGAGGCTGAAGAACACGATCAGGGGCACGATCATGGTGACGAAGGCCCCCGAGGTGAGTCTCTGCCAGTCCTGGCCCCGGTCACCGGACAACTCCGCCAGGCGGACTGTCATGGGGGCGGTGGCCTTGCCCGAACCGAAGACGAGACCCACGAGCAGGTCGTTCCACACCCACAGGAACTGGAATATGACCAGGGAGGCGATGGCGGGAATGGCCAGAGGGAGAACCACCCTGACGAATGTGACCAGGTGGCTGGCACCGTCGACCCGGGCGGCCTCCATGAGTTCCCGGGGCAGCGAACCGATGAAGTTCCGCAGGAGGAACACCGCCAGGGGCAGGGCGAAGATGGTGTGGGCGATCCAGATGGTGGCCACCGAGTTGGACAGTCCCAGGTCGGGGATGATCGTGATGGAGAAGATGTGGGCCCCACCGGTGAACAGCTGCAGCAGGGGGATGAGGGCCATCTGCAGGGGAACGACCATCAGGGCCACCACGGCCACGAACAGCCAGTCCCGGCCCTTGAACGTCATCCAGGAGAAGGCGTAGGCGGCGAAGGCGGCTATGACCACCGGGACGACGGTGCCCGGGATCGTGATCTCGATGGAGTTGAGGAAGTAGGCGCCCATCTGACCGCCGCTGGCCCGGTCGGCGAGCACGTCGCGGTAGTTCTGCAGGGTTGTCTGGTGGTCGACGAAGAAGGTCCACCATCCGGTGGTCTTGACCTTGCGCTCGGGCCGGATCGAGGAGACCAGCAGACCCACGGTGGGGATGCTCCACAGGGCGACGATGGTCCAGACCACGAACTTGGTGGTGAGTGTCTTGTGGAGATGGGCCCCCACCCCTATGCGGGAGGGCCGCCTCGGTTCCTCGGTGAGGACCTCGGCCAGGGGATTCTCCGAGGGGGTGACGGTTGCGGTCATGCGTTCTCCCGGCTGACTCTCATGCTGCGCACGTTCACCCACACGATGGGGATCACGGCTAGGAACAGGACCGTGGCCAGGGCGGCCCCGTAGCCCGGGTTCCCCTCGCGGAAACTCTTGTCGAACATGTCGTTGGCGATGACCTCGGTCTCGAAGTTGCCTCCGGTCATGGCCCGCACGACGTCGAAGACCTTGAGCACCGCGATGGTCGTGGTGGTGAGGACCACCACGATGGTCGGGCGGATCGAGGGGATGACGACACCGAAGAACACCTGACGTTCGGTCGCTCCGTCGATGCGGGCCGCCTCCAGGAGGGTGTCGTCGACCCCTTTGATGGCAGCGGAGAACAGCACCGTGGCGAATCCGGTCTGGACCCAGATCATCACCGCGATCAGGAAGAAGGTGTTCCAGGGGGTTATCAGGAGCCACTGCTGGGGATCCTGGCGACCGGGGAGGATCGGGTCCAGCCAGATCCACATCTGATTCAGGAGCCCGATCTGGTCGACGCTGCGGTCACCGGTGAAGGCGTAGACGAACTTCCAGATGATTCCCGCACCCACCAGCGAGATGGCCATGGGCATGAAGATCAGGGCCTTGGCGGTGGACTCACCTCTCATCCCGTCGGTGAGTCGGGCGATACCCAGCCCCAGGATCGTGCTGATGGAGGTGACGCCGACCAGCCAGAAGAAGTTGTTGCGCAGGACGATCAGGTTGTCCGAGCGGGTCACCATGATCCGGTAGTTGTCGATACCGGTGAACTTCGAGGCGGTCGGGCCGGTGAAGAAACTCAGGTAGATGGTGCGCAGGGCCGGGACCAGCAGGCCGATGACCAGCAATGCCAGGGCCGGTCCCACGAACACCCAGGACTGGGCCCTCTCCCGGGGGCCGATGGGCAGCAGCAGCGTCGCCCCGTAGAGAGCCCCGACGGTGGCGAAATAGGCACCGATTCCGAGGGCCACCGTGGTGAACGAACTCAGGATGTCGAGCATTGGGGTTCCCCCGTGGTCGCCGGCCCTGAGGGGCCCGACGGCGAGTCTATTCGTGCACGGGAGGGGCGGCCGATTGCTCGACCGCCCCTCCCGTGTATGCGGGTTTCAGTACTCCCCGAGGGTCGGGACTAGCTCTGGGGCCAGCTCTCCTCTATGGAGGTGAGCACGTCCTCGATGGGCTTGTCGCTTCCGAGCCACGAGGTCATCTCGGTCCAGAAGGTGCCGGCACCGACGGCGGCGGGCATCATGTCGGAGCCGTCGAAGCGGAACACGTCGGAGGACTGCAGCAGATTGGCGA
>DRKF01000359.1 GCA_011051915.1 Acidimicrobiales bacterium
CGAACCAGCACCCATCGCCGCGCCGGTACCCACACCAGCGCCCACACCGGAACCCGAACCAGCACCCATCGCCGCGCCGGTACCCACACCAGCGCCCACACCGGAACCCGAACCAGCACCCATCGCCGCGCCGGAACCCGCACCAGCACCCGCAGCGGAACCCGAACCGGCACCCATCGCCGCGCCGGTACCCGCGCCGGAGCCCGCACCAGCACCCGCAGCGGAACCCGAACCGGCACCCGCACCAACGCAGGTAGACACACCCGTACCGGAACCCCCCACCGCCGACCGGGCCGCCGTGGTCGTGCAGATCCCCCGGATCCCCACCTCGGCCCGTCCCCCCGTTGTTCTCTCCGATCCGGGTCAGGAGGCGTCCCTGGCCCTCCGACGGCTGGCCCGCTACGTGATCGACTCCACGGCCGGCCTTCGCGGCCCCTCGGTTCTGGTCACCTCACCCTCCCCGGGTCAGGGCAAGTCCACCGTGGCCGCCAACCTGGCCAGTGCCCTCCAGGCCGAGGGCCTCGACGTCCTGCTGGTCACCCACGAGTACGAATCGGTGATCGCGCCCGGAGTCAGGGTCGTTCCCAGGGGAATGAAGGTGGGCCCACCGGAGGACTTCCCCCCGCCGGAGAAGTTCATCGAGCTGTTGACCGAGGCCAGGGACCTCGTGGACGTGGTTCTGATCGACGGTCCCCCGGTCCTGGACAGCCGCCGGGGGCCGAACATGGCCGGGGTCGTCGACCGGGTGCTGCTCGTCGACATGCCTCACGGCGGTTCGGACGCCGAGATGACCCGGGCCCAGTCGGATCTGGCCTCCACGGGGGCCCGGGTGATCGGGATCGTGGAGACGGCCCGGCCGTCCTGGCTGCGACGCAGCCTCGGCTCCCGAAAAGTCCCGCCCGCGAACTGAATCCCAAACGCTTCCGGGCAAGTACGGACCGCGCAGCCTCGGCTCCCACCCGGTGCCACCCGCCAACTGAATCCCAATGGCCCCCGGCAAGTACGGGCAATCCCGATGGCCCCCGGCAAGTACGGACTGAATCCCAATGGCTTCTGGGCAAGTACGGACTGAATCCCAATGGCTTCTGGGCAAGTACGGGCAATCCCGATAGTCTCTGAAGCACCCTGGGTGATCGAACCACCCATCACACACCGCTCAGCGTGGGCAGCGTCGCTCCTCAACTTCGGGCTCCCCGGTACCGACAGGAAGGCGTCAGCTGATCCGAGGTCGGATGCAATGAAGGTTCTCCTGGTGTCCTCCGCGGGGGGCCACCTGACACAACTTCTCTCACTCCGCTCATGGTGGGAGGAACACGAGCGTCTGTGGGTCACGGCCGACATGACCGATGCCCGATCCCTGCTGGCCGGGGAGAGGGTCGTCTGGTGCAACTATCCCACCACCCGAAACGTCCCCAACATGTGGCGGAACTTCCGACTGGCCCTCAGGACCCTGGCGGCGGAACAACCCGACGTGGTGATCTCCACCGGCGCGGGGGTGGCTCCCCCGTTCTTCCTGGCCGCCAAGCTGCGTCGGGTCCGGACCGTGTTCCTCGAGGTCTACGACCGTCTCGACACCACCACCCTGGCGGGCCGTCTCTGCTACCCGCTGGCCGACCGTTTCCTCCTGCAGTGGGACGAGCAGAAGAAGCTCTATCCCAAGGGGATCGTCGTGGGTAGGGCCCTGTGACCAGTCGTACCGGAAGGTCCCGCGGCCGGACCTCCACCCGTTCGCTGGAGACGGCGAAGATCTTCGTCACCGTGGGCACCGACCATCACCCCTTCGATCGTATGGTCAACTGGTTCGACTCCTGGCTGGCCACCCGCGACCCTGATCAGCTGGCCACCCTGGTGCAGCGGGGCACATCCCGGGAGGGCCGGTCGGCCTCGGTGCAGTACCTGGGGTTCGAGGATCTCCAGAAGGAGATCAAGAGCGCCGACATCGTGGTGACCCACGGTGGCCCCGGCTCGATCATCGAATGCCGGCGTTGGGGCAAGCTCCCGATCGTGGTTCCCCGCGACCCGGCCCTCGGTGAGCACATCGACGACCACCAGATCCTGTTCTGCGAACGTATGGCCGCCCAGGGCCAGATCCTCCTGGCCCGCAGTGCCGCGGACCTCGCCGAGCTGCTCGACTCGGGTCTGGCGTCACCCCGCACCGTCGAACCTTTCGACCACTCCCATGTGGACCGGACCGCCGCCCGTATCGGATCCATCGTGGACAGCCTCGTCGGAGACAGGGGAGCGAGGTCGTGAGCCCCACTGTGAGCGACTCGCCCTCCCGGGCCCCCGCGGTCTCCGACCTGTCAGCGACCGAGCCGGTACGGGTCCTGTTCCTCGGCGGTGTCGGACGTTCCGGCAGCACCATCGTCGCCAACGCGGCCGGGCAGCATCCCCAGACGGTCTCCATCGGGGAGCTGGTCCATCTGTGGCAGAGGGGACTGATCGACAACGAGCTCTGTGGTTGCGGGGCGCGCCTGCGGGAATGCCCGTTCTGGAGCGAGGTCGGGGCCGAGGCCTTCGGCGGGTGGGAGACCCTCGACCTCGAAGCGGTCCTGGCCCTGCAACGCTCCGTCGACCGCAACCGCTACGTCCCGCTGATGGTGCGACCCGAACCGAGTCCGCGGTACCGGAGGTCCCTCACCGAGTACGCAGGCCTGCTCAGCCGTCTCTACCGGGCGATCAGCACCGTGTCCGGCGCCCCGGTGATCATCGACTCCACCAAGCACGTGTCATTCGCCTATCTGCTCCGGCGGGTCCCCGGAATCGACGTGAGGGTCGCCCACCTGGTCCGCGAACCCGAAGGGGTCGCCTACTCGTGGGCCAAGAAGGTGAGGCGACCCGAGGCCGTCGACCGGGCCGACGACATGCCGCGGTACACGCCGGCCCGTACCAGCGGGAAGTGGCTCGCCTACAACAGTGCCCTGCACGGCCTGGGTCTGCTCGGGACACCCACCCGCCTCTTCCGCTACGAGGATCTGATGGCCGATCCCCGGACCCAGATCGCCTCACTGCTGGAGCTGGCCGGTCTCCAGCCCGGACCCCTCCCCCACCTCGGCGACGACTGGGTCGAGCTCGGAACCAGCCACACCATCGCCGGAAACCCGGCCCGTTTCCGCCAGGGTCGGGTCGAGCTGCGAACCGACCGGGCCTGGACCACCGAGATGGATCCCTCCGACCGGCGGAAGGTGTCCCTGCTCACCTGGCCCCTGCGGACCGCCTACGGCTACCGACGAGGTGGACCGCGATGAGCCCCGACGAAACCCGGGTGCCCGAGACCACCTCGGCGGCCGATCGGGCGGTGTCGGTGGTGGTGGCCACCCGCGACCGTCCGGTTCTGCTGCGCGAGACCCTCGCCGCCATCGCCGCCCAGGACCACCCCGGGGTGGTCGAGACGGTGGTGGTGTTCGACCGGTCCGAGATCGACCACGACATCGAGTCCGACGATCCGAGCCGTCCCGTGAGGACGATCACCAACACCCGCAAGCCCGGGTTGGCGGGCGCCCGCAACAGCGGGGTGGAGAGCTCACGCCACGGGCTGGTCGCCTTCTGCGACGACGACGACACCTGGGACCCCGCCAAGCTGCGCCTCCAGATCGGGCACCTCGAACTCCACCCCGACCGGGGGATGGTGGTCGGAGGCATCAGGGTCCACTTCGAGGGCAAGACCACCCTGCGGCGTCCCGACATGGACGTGATCACCTTTCCCGACCTGCTGAGATCGCGCATCCTCGAGGCCCACCCCTCGAGCTTCCTGTTTCGCCGCGAGCTGATCGAGACCATGGGACCCGTGGACGAGGCCATCCCCGGTGGCTACGCCGAGGACTACGAGTATCTGCTCCGTGCCGCCCGCCACACCGACATCGGAGTGGTTCCCGACGCCCTGGTCGACATCCTCTGGCACACCGCCTCCTTCTTCGTCGAGGGCTGGCGGACCCGAATCGACGCCCTCACCTACCTGCTCGACCGCTACCCCGAGTTCGCCGACGAGCCCCGGGGCCTGGCCCGTATCGAGGGGCAGATAGCCTTCGCCCACGCCGCCTCGGGGAACCGCGGGGAGGCCCGGGCCTGGGCCCGTCGCACACTGCGCCACAACCGAACCGAGACCCGGGCCCTGCTGTCGCTGCTGGTCGCCTTCCGCCTCGTGTCCGCCGACAGGGTCGTTCGAAATGTCCAGCGCCTCGGCCGCGGTATCTGATCCCGGCGCCGCCCCGCCGATCCCCGCCGCGGGTATCGGCCGGCGACCCGCCTCACGCGCCTCATGGGCCCTGACCGCGCTGATCGGGGGCATCCCGATCTGGTGGGCGTTGGGCCTGGGGTCCCTCATCTGGATCATCGCCGCCGTGCCCATGGGTGTCCGCCTCCTGCGCCGCTGGCCGAACCGGGCGCCGCGGGGATTCGGAATCTGGTTGATGTTCGTCATCTGGATGATGCTGTCGGTCAGCCAGGTGAGCGGAACCCGCTATCTGTCCTTCGGCTACCGGGCCCTGTTGTACCTGGCCGCGACGGTCATGTTCCTCTACGTGTACAACCTGACCGAGGAGGAGCTGCCCCGGGCCAAGATCCTCAAGCTGGCCGTGGTGTACTTCCTATGGGGTGCCATCGGGGGTTATCTGGGTCTCATCCTGGGCGAGACCGGCTTCACCTCGGTCATGGAGATGATCCTGCCCCACTCCATCACCGCCAATGAGTTCGCGGCCACCATGGTGCACCCGACCTTCGCCCAGACCCAGGACTTCCTCGGTTTCGCCCTGCCCCGTCCGACCGCCCCGTTCGTGTTCACCAACGAGTGGGGGTCGGGGATGTCCCTGTTGTTCCCCTTCGTCATGGCCGCCATCGCCGGGCTCGACCGACGCTGGCAGGCCTGGGCCACCCTGGCCCTGACGGCCAGCCTCGTTCCCATCGTGCTGTCGGTGAACCGGGGCCTGTGGCTGAACATAGGAATCGCCTTCGCCTACGGGGCGGTACTGCTGGCCATGAGGGGCAATCCCGCCTACCTCAGGTCCCTGGCCGCCGGGGCGGTACTGGTGGCCCTGGTGGTGGCCCTTCCGCCCATGAACTCCGTCGTGGCCGGCAGGTTCGAGAGCGATCACAGCAACAACGCCCGCCTGACCCTCTACGGACAGGTCATCGACCAGGTTCCCCAGTCGCCGCTCTTCGGCTTCGGAGCCCCCGTGGCCAACGAGGAGAACCCGAACCTGCCCGCGGTCGGAACCCACGGACAGCTCTGGACGGTGCTGTTCTCCCACGGCATTCCCGGGGCGCTGCTCTTCGTCGCCTTCGCGGTCTCACTGGCCTGGCGCACGACGGTCTACCGCGACCCGGTGTCGACCTGGCTCCACGTAGTGGTGGCCCTCGTGCCCCTGCTGATGTGGTTCTACGAGTTGCTCGCCCCTCCCCTGTTCATATGGATGCTGGCCGGGGCCGCCGCCCTGAGGGGGCCCCCGAAGCGAACGCCTGAAGGCCCTTCGCCGGTGAGCCTCTAACACCGGGACTCCGGCGGCCGATTGGGAAGGACCCGCCACACCGAACCCCGTTCCGAAGTCCGGGTCCCAGACCCAGCCACCCGAACCCAGCCACCCGAACCCAGCCACACAGCCCGAACCATCCGATCAGAGCCGGTATGCAGGTCCATCGAAAGCCGACAACCGACACTCAGCCACCGGCCCTGCCCCCGGAGATCGACTGGTTGATGAAGGTCCTCTCCGGCCGTACCGACGACTGCCGGATAACCGTGGGACGACCGGCCATCGACGCCGTGGCCCTGGAGAGCTACAGCGTCTTTCCCGACCTCGAGCACCCGCGGCTGCTCATAGGCGCCGGATCCACGGTGGCACGGGCGGCGGCCCTCGCCCGGGTCAACGAACACAGCGGGCGTCTCTCCATCGCCGCCCGACGAACCGCGGCGGGACTGACGCGTTTCGGACTGGACCGGATCGTGGCCCGATCCACCGTTACCGTGAGCGTGGACCCCACCATGGTGGCGGCACCTCCCGGGGAGAGGGCACCGATCACCCTGGCCGAGTACCTGACCGAGGCCCTCGACGAGCCGGGCCTCCATCTGGCGGCGACCATCGGTCCCCTGCGGCCCAACCAGAAGCCGGTTCTCCAACTCGGTACCGCCGACGGTGAGTTGATCGCCTACGCCAAGATCGGCTGGAATCCGCCGACCCGCGACCTCGTCGACCACGAGGCGGCGGTCCTGGACCGCCTGTCGGTCCAGCGCCTCCACGAGATCGTGGTTCCGGTGGTTCTCCACCACGGCAACTGGCGGGGCATGAGCGTGCTGGTGACCGCCCCGCTGAACCACTCCGACGAGGGGCGGCCCAACACCGAACTCATGGCCGCCGCCCTCATGGAGATGGCCACCCACGGCCGGCCCGTCGAGTCGAGACTGTCCTCGTCGCGGTACTGGTCGCGCCTGACCCGGCGGGCCTCGCGCCCGGAGGTGTCGTCAAGGCTGTCCGATTCGGTTTCCCGGATCGGGAGGATCTACGGAGACCATTCGTTCCGCTTCGGATTCGGTCACGGTGACTGGGCCCCGTGGAACATGCGACGGCTGGGCCGGCGGCTCGGTGTGTGGGACTGGGAGAGAGCGGCCGACGACGTGCCGCTCGGACTCGACCTGGTGCACTTCCACTTCCAGCAGGGCTTCCACGAGGGCGGTGCGTCGGTCGCCGCCGGGCTCGACCGGGCCCGAACCCGACTGGCCGCCGATCTCATCATGACCGGTATCGACCAGGATGACACCGACGTCCTCATCGTCCTGTACCTGGTGGAGTTGGCCCTCCGCTACGAGGAGTCGGCCCTCTCGGGTCGGCCCAGGATCGCCGCGGTCGCCACCCGTATCGTCGACGAACTCGACCATCTGGTCCCCGCCTCGGGGGCGGAGACGGAGGACCGTCGCGATTCCCGCTCCGGCGGCGCCACCGGGGCGAACAGATCCAGACGGCGGGTATTCGCCCGTCGGATGCTCGGAGGCGCCGGAGTACCCGTCCCGGTCCGCGACGCCGTCAAGGCCACGGTCCACGGAGCCGGGCGGGCCACCGCCTCCATGCGCTGCGTACCGAACACGTACATCGTCGGCGCCCAGCGCTGTGGCACCACCTCGCTGTTCCGCTACCTGACTCAGCATCGTTCGGTGAAGGGTCCCGCCCTGGAGAAGGGCGTCCACTACTTCGACACCAACTTCGGCCGGGGGCTCGACTGGTACCGCTCCTTCTTCCCCACCCGGCGGACGGTCGAGGCCTCCCTGAGGCTCAACGGGTCCGAGATGAGAATCCTCGAGGCCGCCCCCTACTACCTGTTCCATCCCGCCGTCCCCGGTCGGATGGCCGAGGTGTCCCCCGATGCCAGGATCGTCATCCTGGTACGGGACCCCGTGCAGCGGGCCCTCTCCCACCACAACCACGAGGTCAAGAGGGGCTTCGAGACGGAGGACTTCCCCACCGCCCTGAAGCTGGAGGAGTCCCGCCTCGAGGGGGAGCTGGAGCGCATGGCGGCCGATCCCACCTACGTGAGTTTCGCCCACCAGCACCATTCCTACGTCGCCCGGGGCCTGTACGAGGACCAGGTCCGTCGATACCTCGAGTTCTTCCCAGCCGAGTCGATCCTCATCGTCAGAACGATCGACCTCGAGCACGACCCCCGCGGTACGGTCTCCGACGTGCTGGCGTTCCTCGACATCCCCGTCATGGGGGGGATCGACTTCCCACGCTTCAATGCCCGCAGCTATCCGTCCATGGACCCCGGGATCGAGAGGGAGCTGCGGGCCCGCTTCGCCGAATCCGACGCCCACCTGGCGGAACGCCTCGGTCTGGACCCCGACGCCATGTGGGTCTACGAACACCCGACCGGCTGACCGTCACCGATGCCTCCCCCCGAGACCGGACCGTGATTCCCGACGGCCACCGGATGGCGGAGAACCCTCCGGTGATTCCCGACGGCCACCGGATGGCGGAGAACCCTCCGGTGATTCCCGAGACGCTTCCCCCCGGGACCGGGCCATGACCACCGGGTCGGGCCCGCCGGGTCACCTGGGTCGCCTGGCGCGCGGCGGCATCATCGGATTCGCGGGATCGGTGGTCAACGGTCTGGCCGCCCTGATCGTGGTGGTCATGGTGGCCCGGGGCTCCTCCGACGAGGCGGCGGCGGGCACCGTGTTCGTGGCCATGGCCCTGTTCAACATCGCGTTCCGTGTCGCGGGGCTGGGTTCGGAGGTGGGACTGGTAAGGAGCCTCGCCTCCGTCGAGCGGAACCGATGGCGCGAGCAGGTGCTGATGAGCACCGCGGTGAACCGGACCCTGGCGGCGGGGGTCCTGTTGGCGGCGGGCACCGTCGCCGGCCGCTCCCCCGTGGCCCACATGCTGGGAGGAGGCGCCGACCAGGGGGACCTGACCCTCACCCTGGTGGTGATCTCGCCGTTCATCCCCGTGGCCGCGGTGGCGGTTCTGGTGTTCGCCCGTACCCGGGCCCACGAGACCATGGTTCCCACCGTGGTTCTGGACCGGATCGCACGCCCCGCCGCCCAGATGGTGTTCCTGGGCGGCGCCACCGCTCTCGGCGCCGGCCCGGCGGCCATGACCCTGGCGTGGGCCCTTCCCTACGCCCTGGTGCTGCCCCCGGCGATCGTCTGGTCCCGGCGACTGGCCTCCCCCGAGGAGGGTGGCCAGGAGGATGCCGCGACCGTCAGGGCGGACTACTGGAGGTTCACCGCTCCCCATGCCGTTACCACCGTGCTCCAGGTCCTGCTGCGCTGGGCCGACATACTGCTGGTGTCGGCCCTGGTGGACCCGGCCGCCGCCGCCGTGTACACCGCCGCCACCCGGCTTCTGCTGGCGGGAAACTTCCTGAATCTGGCCGTGGTGCAGGCGATCTCGCCCATGGTCGGCCGGGAGCTGTCCGCGGGCCGGAACTCCCGGGCGGCGGAGCTCTTCGGTACCGGAACCGCCTGGTTGGTCAGCGTGACGTGGCCCTACTACCTCCTGGTGATCGGATTCTCCTCCACCCTCATGGGACTGTTCGGGGCCTCCTACTCCGACGGCTCCGCCGTTCTGGTGATCCTGGCGGCGGCGATGCTGGTGGCCGCCGCCGTGGGCCCGGTCGAAGCGGTGCTGCTCATGGCGGGTGGCAGCCGTCTCTCCCTGCTGGACAACGCCGTCGCCCTCGTCGTCCAGCTCGGACTGGACGTGGTTCTCGTCCCCCGTTGGGGCATCAGCGGGGCCGCCACCGCCTGGGCCCTCTCACTGCTGATCACGAACCTGGCCCCGCTGGCCCAGGTCCACCGACGGCTGGGGATCCACCCGTTCGGACCTGGCCATCTCCGTTCGGCCGGGTTGGCCGTGTTCCTGGTGGGGCTGCCGGCCGTCGTCACCGGCCTCACCTCGGATCCCGGGCTGCCACTCGCCGTGGTGGTCGGCGCGTCGACGCTGGCGGCCTACCTGGTGGCGCTGCGGACCCAGGCCCGACTCCTACATCTCGACGAACTCATGGCCGCCCTGCGGCCCCGCTCGGGCCGAACTCGACATCAGCCCCCGGTCCCGAAGATCTCATCCACCGATTCGGGGGCCCCGCCCATCAACGGCGAGGAGGCGAACTCCCGATAGCTGGACAGGGCGGCGGGGGAGCTGTCGATCTCGAAGTCGCACCCCCGGTCCTCCGGATCGGGGGAATCGAAGGCGACCACGGCCACGATCTCGGGCACCCGGTCCACCATCTCCGCCATCGAGTCGATGAACCTCTCCTTGGTGTCGGAGGCCGGATTCTCACCCGCCCCCCACTCGGCCACGATCAGGGGCTTGCCCCGGCCGCGGGCCCAGGCCAGGAAGTCTCCGTACTCCTCCGACGCCGAGCGGTACTCATCGCTGCGACACGGGACCCACAGGTAGCCATCGGCTCCAATGAGGTCCACGACGTCGTCGCCGGGATAGAAGTCCGGTGCCGAACCGTCGGAGAAGTGGAACGTGGTCGGGGTCCAGGCCCACAGGACCCGGTCGGCCCCCTCGGCGGCGAAGATGTCTCTCACGTGGCGCCAGACCTGCCCGTAGAGGGCGGGGTCGTCGTGATACCCCCAGCGCTCCCCCTTGGCGGCATCGGGTTCCCAGAAGAACCTCATGATCACGGTGGCGTTCAGATCCCGGGTCCAGCGGGCCCGTTCGGCTATCACGGCATCCATCTGTCCGGAGAGGATCGAATCGGCGGGAGCCCCGTTCCAGGAGATCATCAGAGCCCGTCCCGATTCGAGATGCCAACGGAGCCGCTCCACCGCCCAGGGCTTCTCGAAGGCGAAGAACTCGTTCACCAGGGCCAGAGGGCGCCCGATCTCCCGCTCGTGGGCCAGGACCGCCTCCCGGCGGGCCTCATCGCCGAACTCCCCCCTGGGGGCGACGTAGGCACCCAGGAGAACCCGGCGTGTGACCTCCCCTTCGGGAGGGACCGTCGTCTCCACCGGAACCGACGCAGTCGTGTCCGCCCCGGGACGCGTGGTGGAAACAGCCGGTTCCCCCTCGGGACCGGAGGGGCCGTCACCTCCGGAACAGGCGGCGGCCACGAGAGCCACCGCCACGAGGACGATCCATGGCCGGAACCGGGACCGGGGTGCGGAGGTGACGCCTTGGTCCGGTGGGGCTGGAGGGATTGACTGCAAGTGATCGACGCTTCGGCTCGGCTACCGCAACCAAGGTACGGGTTGGCCGGACCGCCCAGAGGTCGGGCCTGATCCGGAATCGAGATGGGGACGAAGGGGCCTGTGAAGGGTTCGGGACACGAACGAACCGGCCTGGACTAGGTTCGGGACATGAACAAATGGGTGAGGCTGATCCTGCTGGCCGTGGCCGGGGCCCTGATCGCGGCGCTCTTCGATCGCAGGCGCCGCCACGAGAGTCCCCCGGCCCAATGGCCCGACTGGAGTGCCCGGCGGCCTCCGAGCGCAGACGCCCCGCCGGGCGACACCGGAGACACCACCACCGCCGACGAACCCGCCACCACCGCCCCCCCGCCCGACAGCGCCGTTCAGCCCACCGACGAGACGGAGACGACCGGAGATTCCGGCGGCACCGGAGCCGGCTGTGTCGAGCCGGTCGATGGGCGTTGCCCCGAAACCCACCCCGTGAGGGCCAAGAAGTCCAGCCGTATCTACCACCTGCCGGGGATGCTGAACTACGACCGCATGAGACCCGATGTGTGCTTCGTGAGCACCGAGGCGGCCGAGGCGGCCGGCTACCGGAGATCCAAGGTCTGAGCCGCCCCCGGGGTGCCGTCACCTCATGGGGCTGCTAGTCCAGGTCGACCCTCTCGACGCTGGTGATCCCGTCGACGGCGACCAGAGCGTCGACCACCTCGGGGGGGACGGGCTCATCGGTGACCAGGACCATCAGGGCCAGCTCGTCACCCGGGGCCCGTCCCAGCGACATGTGGGAGATGTTGATCCCGGCCCTACCCAGGGCCAGGCCGACCGCTCCCATCATCCCGGGACGGTCCCGGTTGCGGATGAGTACCAGGTGGCTGGCCACGGGGACATCCACCTGGTGACCGTCGATGGCCACCACCCGGGGTTCGGAAAGTGGTTCGATCATGGTTCCCGCCACCCGGTGGCCACAGGCCTCCACCTCGAGCAGGTTGCGGTAGCTCACCGATTCGGAGTGCCGTTCGACCCGAGCGGAGATTCCCATGGCCTGGGCCACCTGAGGGGCGTTCACGTAGGTCACCGGGGCGTCGTGGAACGGTCCCAGCATTCCCTTGAGAACGGCCAGTTCCAGGATTCTGGTGTCGTAGTCGGCCAGGTTGCCGACCGCTCCGATCACCACGGTCACGGGGCGCTCGGGGCACCGTTCGGCCGCGAAGAGACCCAGCTTCTCGGCCAGGGGCAGGTAGGGCTGGAGCTCGTCGGAGACCTGGGCGGCCCGGATGTTCACCGCCAGGGGAACGAACTGCCCCGACAGGGCCAGCACCACCTGCTCGGCGATGGTCACCCCCGCCCGGGTCTGGGCCTCCACCGTGGCTGCTCCGAGGTGGGGAGTCACGACGACGTCGTCGCGCGTCAGGAGGGGTGAACCCGTCGGCGGCTCCTCGGTGAACACGTCGAGGGCCGCTCCGGCGATCCTCCCCTCCGCCAGGGCGACGTCGAGGGCCGTCTCATCGATGATGCCGCCCCGGGCGGCATTCACGATTCGCAGCCCCGGGCGGGCCCGGGCCAGGGCCCGGGCGTCGATCAGCCCGGCCGTCTCGGGTGTGCGGGGGAGGTGGATCGTGACGAAGTCGCTTCTCCTCATCAGCTCCTCGAGGGTGACCAGCTCCACGTTGAGCTGGCCCGCCCCCTCAGCGGTCACGTAGGGGTCGTAGGCCAGGAGCTCCACCCCGAAACCGGCCAGCCGTTCGGCCACCAGGCGGCCGATCCGGCCCAGTCCGATCACCCCCACCGTCTTCTCGCTGAGTTCCACCCCGGTCCAGCGGCTCCTCTCCCACCGGCCCGCCCGCAGCGAGGAGTCGGCCTGGGGGATGTTCCGGGCCAGGGACAACATGAGGGCGATGGCGTGCTCGGCCGCGGACACGGCGTTGGACTGGGGTGCGTTCACGACCATCACACCGAGTTCGGTCGCCGCCTCCACGTCGACGTTGTCGAGCCCGATCCCGGCCCGGCCCACGACCACGAGGTCCCGACCGGCCTCCAGCACCGGACGCGTCACCCGGGTGGCGGAACGGACGATGACCGCCGCCGCCCCCGGTACGGCCTCGATCAGCTCTTCGGGTGTGAGGTCCAGCCTCACATCGACCTCCAGGCCGGCCTCCGCCAGGCGCTCCAGGCCCGCCGGGGCCAGCTTCTCCGTTACCAGTACCCGTTTCATGGCCGTGTCGCCTCCTGCCACCCATTGTCCCCCAGCCGGTCGACCGCCGGGGAATCGTGCCCCTCGGTGGGTCCCGGGGGCTCCACCGGCTCGACCACCACCGGGGGACAACTCGGATCGAGGGCCGTCACCCCTGGAGGAACCGGGCCAGGCGATCCATCCCCTCCACGAGGTCGTCGTCGGACAGGGCGAAGGAGAACCGGGCGAACCCGGGGGCACCGAACGCCTCGCCGGGCACGAACGCCACCTTGGCCGTGTCCAGCACCAGATCCGCCAACTCCAGGGTGGTGTCCACCCGCCGCCCGGCGAACTCCCGCCCCAGGATCGCCTCGAACGACGGGAAGGCGTAGAACGCTCCCTCGGGCTCTGCGCACTCCACACCGGGCATGGCCGACAGGCGGGCGTGGATGATCCGGCGCCGCCGGTCGAACGCCTCCCTCATCCGGTGGGTTTCGTCCAGGGATCCCGACACCGCCGCCAGGGCCGCCCTCTGGCTGACGTTGGCCACGTTGGACGTGGAGTGCGACTGGAGGTTGGTGGCGGCGCGGGTGACCTCCGTCGGGGCGATCATCCACCCGACCCGCCAGCCGGTCATGGCGTAGGACTTGGCGACACCGTTGAGGACCACACAGTGGTCGGTGATCTCGGGCGCGACCACCGGCATCGAGACGTGCTCGACCCCGTCGTAGACCAGATGCTCGTATATCTCATCGGTGATCACCCAGATTCCGTGCTCGGCCGCCCAGGCACCTATGGCCTCGATCTCCGGGCGGGAGTACACCGCCCCGGTGGGGTTGGAGGGTGACACGAACACCAGGGCCTTGGTCCGGTCGGTCCGGGCCGCCTCGAGCTGGTCGACGTTGACCCGGAACCCCGATTCGATGCCCGTGTCCACGATCACCGGGACCCCACCCACCAGGCGTATCGGCTCGGGGTAGGTGGTCCAGTACGGAGCCGGCAGTATGACCTCGTCCCCCGGATCGACCAGGGTGAGGATCGTGTTGTACACGGCGTGCTTGCCGCCGTTGGTGACGAGGATCTGTTGGGGCTCGACCAACAGACCCGAATCCCGCTCGGTCTTGGCGGCTATGGCCTCCTTCAGCTCGGGCAGGCCCCCCGAGGGGCTGTACCGGTGGTTCCGGGGATCCCGGCAGGCTCTGGCGGCCGCCTCGACAATGTGGTCCGGAGTGGGAAAGTCCGGTTCACCGGCCCCGAAGCCGATGACCGGCTCACCGGCGGCCTTGAGGGCCTTGGCCTTGGCGTCCACGGCCAGGGTGGCCGAGGGGGCGATCCGGGAGACAGCGCGTGAGATGGAAGACAATGGTTCCTCGGGTTCCTGTGGGTCGTCCGCGGCCCACGGCGGGCCACCGCGGGCTCCGGTCATGGTGCCAACCGACGGATGGCTGCACCACCGAGTTTCCCACGCCCGGAGGGACCCGCGCGGCCATTCCGGACCGGTGGAGAACTCAGTTCAGGGCCGGGTCGTCGGGATAGTGGCGGTACCACGCCAGGCGGCCCCGCTGACGACCCAGGACCTCGTACCAGAGGTTCTCGGGTTGGGCGGCGAAGGCGTCACCGGGTTCGGCCGGCAGCACCCACCAGGCCTGCTCGGCGATCTCGGCCTCGAGCTGACCCGGCCCCCAACCGGCGTAGCCGCTGAACAGTCTCAGCTCGGCGTTCTCCCCCGGACCGTCCTCGAGGGCGGCCATGTGGGTTCCGCCGCCGGACTCCCGGGTCAGACCCAGAAGGGCCGAGGGCTCGACGGGTCCCCCCGAGAACAGGACCGGTGGACCCACCACGCTGGTCTCCCAGTCGGGCAGAGCCGCCTCGATCTCGATGTCGGTGGGACGGTTCAGCACCACACCCAGCGAACCCTGGGCGTCGTCGTGCTCCACCACGAGGATCACCGTCCGGGCGAAGTTCGGATCGGCGAGGATCGGGGTGGCCACGAGCAGGGATCCCGCGGACGGTTTCATGACCCGAGTCTGCCAGGATCCGGGCCGGTTCCGCAGCTCGGGCCCCACAAGGCCACGGGGAGCAACGGGGATCGGAGAGCTACCGATCCGCGACCCGGGCCAGGGGGATGCGGACTCTCACCACCGCTCCCCCCTCGGGGGAGTTGGAGATGTCTATGGACCCCTCGTGGATGTCGATGATCCCCTTGGCTATGGCCATGCCCAGCCCACTGGACCCCTTGCGGTCGCCACGCTGGAAACGGTCGAACACCCTGCTCAGGGCCTCGTCGGAGAACCCCGGCCCGTCGTCGGATATCTCCACCCATCCCTGACGCGATTCCACCCCGACCGTCAGCTTCACATGGGCCGCCCTCTCCGCCGCGTTCCGGGTGAGGGTGGTCAGAGCCTGGCGCAACAGTATGTAGTCGGCCTGGACGACAGCGGTCCCCGACTCCACCGCCTCGACCACGGTGTCGTCGATCCTGATCGAGGCGGCGATCTCCTCGGCCAGGAGGTCGAGACGGAGAGGGGCCAGCCGCGGTTGGGCCTGGCCGGCCTCCAGGCGGGCGTACTCCAGCAACTCGTTCACACCGTCCGACGCCCGGGCCGAGGCCTGGTCTATCTCCTCGAGGGCCTTGCGGTAGGTCTCGTTGTCGCGGTCACGGGACAGGGCGTGGCTGGCCGAGGCCTGTATCACCGCCAGGGGGGTCCGCAGCTCGTGGGCGGCGTCGGCGATGAAGTCCCGCTGCTGGGCCAGGACCCTCCGGGTGGGACGCAGTGACCGACCGGCGATGAACCAGCCGACGAGAGTGGTGACCGCGATGGTCCCCACCGCCGCCAACCAGATCCTCCACCTCAGTGAGTTGGCGTCGGCCTCGAACTCCTCGAGGGGTATGAACACCACCAGGCCCGCATCGTCCTCGACCTGCTTCACGGCCGCCAACCAGGTCCCGTCCTGTTCGAAGGTCTGGTAGCGGACCTCGTCGTAGATCCCGGCGCTGGTGATGCGATACAGCGGGGGCTCTATCCAGGTGTCCCCCAGGGGGTCGGCCCATTCGTCGGCCACGTTCACGAACCACGAGTTGTCCGGATGCTCCTCACTGGCCGCCTGCAGGATCGTCTGCTCGGCCTCCCGCTCGGCCGAATCGAAGATCCGCGAGGTACCCGATCTCACCGCCACGTAGGCCAGGGAACTGACCGCCAGGGCGGAGAGCACCGCATAGACCACGGTGAGCTGGATTCTCACCCTTCGCAGATTCAACGGATACTCCTTGCTGTCGCCGATGCCACGATGCCGCTCGAGCCCGGCCCGGTGATTCTCACGGGTTGAACCGGTACCCGACACCGCGCACGGTCTCGATGACCCCGTCGCTGCCCGGGAGCTCCAGTTTCCTCCTCAGATTGGCGACATGTACGTCGACCACGTTCGACAGCCCGTCGTAGTTCGCGTCCCACACGTGTTCCAGCAGGATCGAACGGCTCACCACGTCGCCGGTGTGGGCCATGAGATAGTGCAGGAGGCTGAACTCCTTGGGGGTCAGCGGCACGGCGATCTGCCCCGCCCAGACGGTGTGGGCCGCCGGGTCGAGCCTGATTCCGGCGGCCTCCATGACCGGCGAGCGGGTGTCGGCGGGCCGTCGGAGCAGGGCTCTGACCCGAGCCGCCAGTTCGGGAAAGGCGAAGGGCTTGGTCAGATAGTCGTCGGCCCCGGCGTCCAGCCCCCCGACCTTGTCGCTCAGATCGTCACGTGCCGTCAGCATCAGCACCTTCAACTGGGACCCCTCGGCCCGGAGCCGGCGGCAGAGCTCGGCCCCGTCCCCGTCGGGAAGACCCAGATCGAGCACCAGCAGGTCGTGATCGTCCACGAACAGGGCCTCCTCGGCCTGGGCCACCGTCCCGACCAGGTCCACGGCGTGGCCCTCCTCGGCCAGACCCCTCCTGATCACGTTTCCGAGTGCCAGGTCGTCCTCGACCACGAGTAGTCGCATCACCCAATGGTGACATCTCCCCGATGAAGGTCCGATGAAGGTCTACTTCACGATGACTTAAGGGAGGCTCCACGATGATCGGATCATGTCAAGGCGACCCGATGTTCCCGAAGAAGCTCTGGTGGCACATGCCCTCCGAAGGACCGGATTCGGTCCCCATCCCGGACAGGTGGATGAATGGATGGCCCGAGGCGGCGCCGACGCGGTCATCGCCGCCGCCATCGAGGACACCGACACCGCCGCGGTGCCCGATCTCGACTTCGAGTTCGACGACGACAGCCAGTACGAGACGATCGAGGAGGCGATCCGCTGGATGATCTCCGCCCAGCAGGATCCCGGGGCCTTCCTCCACGAGAAGCTGGTCTGGTTCTGGCACGACCACTTCGCCACCTCCGTCGACAAGGTCGATTTCGGGCAGGCCATGTGGGAACAGCATCTCCTGCTGCGACGACACGCCCTGGGGAACTTTCGGGAGATGTGCCAGGAGATCACCGTCGACCGGGCCATGCTCATCTACCTCGACGGTGACGGTTCCACGGCCGACGCACCGAACGAGAACTACGCCCGCGAGCTCATGGAGCTGTTCACCCTGGGCCGGGGCAACTACACCGAGGACGACATCAGGGCCGGGGCCAGGGCCCTCGCCGGTTACTGGCTGGACTGGGACAACGAGCTCTCCCTCGAGTTCGACGAGGAGTCCGCCTACCAGGGGACGATCAACTTCCTGGGTCAACGCGGCCGGTTCCGGGCGCCGGAGATAGTGGACATCGTCTGTGACCAGGAGGCCTGCCCCGAGTTCATCGCCGCCAAGCTCCACCAGTACCTCGTGGGAGTCGATCCCACCCCTGAGAGGAGGACCGAGTTGGCCCGGGTGTTCCGGGACTCCGGCCTGGAGATCAGACCCCTGGTCGCGGAGATCCTCACCCATCCCTCGTTCCTCGAGACCCGGATGAGTCGACCCCGCTATCCCGTGGAGTGGCTGGCGGCGGCCCGGGCGGTCATCGGACTGCCGGACGAACCCGACATCTGGCGGTACGAGGAGATGGGCCAGGTGCCCTGGCAACCCCCGAACGTGGCCGGCTGGCCACCCGGGAACCGCTGGCTGGCCGCCGATCAGATGCTGCACAAGCTCTCGATCCTCCAGTGGACCGACGTGGACCCCTCGATGGTCGACCCGGAGGACCCGGTGGGGTCGATCCTGCGGCGGTGCTCGCTGTGGGAGGTGTCCCAGACCACCCGCGACGCGATCCAGAAGGGCATCGACACCGCGACGGAGACCGGTGACGACTGGTTCGCGGCCGTGGCCCTGGCCACCGCGGTCGCCAGCCCCGAGTTCTCGCTGGCCTGATTCGACCCATGGGAAACGAACAACTCCGGGAGGAGCCGATGAACACCTCACGCAAGTCTCAGGGTCTCGACCGGAGGGCGTTCCTCCGCCTGCTGGGTATGGGATCGGCCGGGGCGGGGCTACTGGCCGCCTGCGGATCCAACCCCTGGCCGTCGGCAGGCTCCTCGGGATCGTCGGGTCCGGCCACGACCACCACGACCACCACCGCGGCGGGGGCCGCGGTCACCGGGTCCTCCACGACCACCACCGCCGGGGCGGCCTCCTCGGCACCACCCACCGGCGCCCGCACCCTGGTGGTCATCGAGCTGGACGGCGGCAACGACGGAATGGCGACCCTGGTCCCCTACGGGATGGCCCGCTACCACGAATTGAGACCCGAGCTGGGCTTCGATCCCTCCGAACTGGTCGTGATCGACGACGAGGTGGGGTTCCACCCCGGTCTCTCGCCCCTGGTCGAGAAGGGCCTGGCCGTGGTCCAGGGAGTCGGTGTACCCCGACCCGACCTGTCGCACTTCCAGATGTACGACCGCTGGGCCACCGGTGACCAGGACGGTACCGCCGGCTACCGCACCGGATTCCTCGGTCGCTGTGCCGACGTGCTCCAGGGCGACGAGGTGGCGACCGCGGTGTCCCTCGGCTGGGGGGAGTCGCGGTATCTGGCCGCCGAGAAGGCTCTGACGATGACCCTTCCCGAACCCGACGCCTTCGGGTTCCTCCTCGATGAGGAGGACGACTACGCCCGGGCGGGCCTCGAGGCCCTCACGATCCTGGCCCGGGACGGGGACGCCCCGATCCTGAGCCCGGCCCGCCGCGGCCTCGGGGCCGGGCTGGCCTTCGCCGAGGTTCTCAAGGGACTTCCCGAACCCTCCACCGGCTACGGCGAGGACGACCTGGGACTTCAGCTCGCCCTCGCCTCGCGTCTGATTCGTGGCAACTCCGGTATCAGGATCGTCCACGTCACCATGGGCAGCTTCGACACCCACGACGACCAGCGACCCGAGCACGACCGCCTCATGGGCGAGCTGGGATCCAATCTGGCCCGCTTCGTCGACGACATGAACTCCGCCGGCCGGGGCGACGACGTGCTGGTCGCCACGGTCAGCGAGTTCGGGCGGCGGCCCGAGCAGAACGGATCGGGAACCGACCACGGGGCCGCCTCGGTGGCCCTGCTGGCCGGCGCGGTGAATCCCGGACGCCACGGTGAACACCCGCCCCTCGATCGACTCGACGAGGAGGACGACCTGACCACCACGGTCACCATGAACCAGTACCTCGGCACCCTGGCCTCGGAATGGTTCGGAATCCCCAGCGAGGACGTGCTGCCGGTGTCCGAACCGACCCTGCCCGGTCTGGTGAAGGTCTGATTCGTGAAGGTCTGATTCGGGCGGGGGACGCACCGCCCGCAGGTCCCCCGCCCGAGTCGGGAATCACCGGGTGGCACGAGCTGAACGGCGAGCCTCCGGGGGCGGGTCTCCGGGAATGAGCCCCTAAGTAACGGGCCGGGAAACGCCGATGATGAAGGGTGCCACTGTCCGACCTTCAACGCCCCGGTGGGGCCACCGGCCCGAGCCCCCTGAACTACCTCACGGCCCTGGTCGCCCTGTGCGCGGTGGCCCTGTTCCTCCTGGCCGGCACCCTCGACGCCCCCGCCGAGGCCGTGTCCACGACCGGGGAACCGACCACCACCACCGGGGTACCGACGACCGCGACCGCCGATCTGTCGACCGACCCCACCACGAGCGTCCCCGATGTCGCCCCACCGACCGGCGACGGCCTGGCCGACCCGGGTGCCTCGAGCGGCGATACGAGCACTTCCACCCGACCCCCGGAGACCACCACCGTGGTGGCGCCGCCGACGACCGCCTCGGGTCCGGGGGACACGACCCCACCGGCCCCCACGACAACGACCGCCCCGATTCCCACCACCACGGCCCCGGCTCCGGCGCCGACCACCACCGCTCCCTCCCTTCCCCCGGTTCCGACTCCCCCTGCCTCACGATTCGTGGCCGACTCCGGCACCACCGCTCTGATCGCCACCAGCGGAGGCGACGACCCCGTGGCCACCGCCCTCACCGTCTTGG
Organism: Acidimicrobiales bacterium; assembly: GCA_011051915.1. Lineage (GTDB taxonomy): Bacteria > Actinomycetota > Acidimicrobiia > Acidimicrobiales > Poriferisodalaceae > DRKF01. Next base: position 20,212 of record DRKF01000359.1, read on the forward strand.
ACCAGAGTGGGCCCCTCGGCCGGGCCCTCGCCGCCGACCCCCGGGTCCGCAGCCGCCTGGAGTCAATCCTGGCCGGCAAGTTCATATCCGGGCCCAACGACTTCACCCGGCGGATCCTCCAGGGGGTCGACGCCGCCCTGTCAGACATCGCCTCCGACGAGGCCGACGTCCCGACGGGGCTCTGTCTGGTGACGGGGGCCTCCGGAACCTCCTACACCTGCGCCCAGGTCCCGGATCTGTCCCACAGCTTCAGCTCCCAACTGGTCAACGGTCAGGCCCGGAACCAGGTGTCCGCCTACATCGATCCCACCTCCCAGGCCCGCTTCGACACCCTCGTCGACCTGGCCACCAGCGGCAGCTACTGGGGACTGTTGCGCGACACCCACTCCGCCGGACTGACCTCGGAGCTGCGCAACGCCTGGATTCGGGCCGGGAGCGACCTGGTCGTGAACGAGGACGAGGCCGCCGTTCAACTCACGGTCATGAGGTTCTATCTCGAGGCCGCCCGGGACCTCTACCCCCAGACGTGGGACCTGCTGCGAAATGACGGAGGTTCGATGACCGGCACCGCCCTGGCCTGGAACACGGTGGTGAGCAGCTGGTACACCACCAGCGACCAGGTCTGGAACCTGGCCTTCGCCGACGGTACCGACGTGGTCTCACAGTTCACCGGAGGGGCCGCCGGGTCCACCACCCCGGCCCCCTGACACCATCGGGCGCCGCTTCCCCTTCGGGGTCAGTCGGCAGCGCCTCCACTGGCCTCGGTGATGTCCTTCTTGCCCTTGGAGATCCACGGCATCATGGCCCTCAGCTTCCGGCCCACCTTCTCGATGGGGTGAGCCGCTCCCTCCTCGCGCAGGCGGTTGTAGTTCGGGCGACCCTCACGGTTCTCCTCGATCCACTCACGGGCGAAGGTTCCGTCCTGTATCTCACCGAGGATCCGCCTCATCTCCGCCCGGGTCTCCTCGGTGATGATCCGCGGGCCACGGGTGAGGTCCCCGTACTCGGCGGTGTCGGAGATGGAGAACCTCATCCCCGAGATACCGGCCTCGTAGATGAAGTCGACGATCAGCTTCACCTCGTGGAGGGTCTCGAAGTAGGCCGACTCGGGCTGGTACCCGGCCTCGACCAGGGTGTCGTAGCCGGCGCGTATGAGCTCGGTGAGTCCCCCGCACAGCACCACCTGCTCGCCGAACAGGTCGGTCTCGGTCTCCTCGGCGAAGGTGGTCTCCAGCACCCCGCCGCGGGTACCCCCGATGGCCTTGGCGTAGGCCAGGGCCGTCTCCTTGGCGTGTCCGGTGGCGTCCTGGTGGACGGCGACCAGGGAAGGGACCCCACCCCCCTCGACATAGGTACGCCGGACGTTGTGCCCCGGCCCCTTGGGGGCGATCATCCAGACGTCGACGTCAGCCGGGGGACTGATCTGGTCGAAGTGGATGTTGAACCCGTGGGCGAAGGCCAGGGAATCACCGGGCTTCAGGTTCGGGGCCACGTCCTCGGAGTAGATCCGGGCCTGCTCGGTGTCGGGCAGGGCCATCATCACGACGTCGGCGGCGGCCACGGCCTCACCGATCGGCAGGACGGTGAGTCCCTCGGCCTCGGCCTTGGCCTTGGACGATGAGCCCTCTCGGAGCCCGACTATCACGTCGACCCCGCTGTCCCTCATGTTCAGGGCGTGGGCGTGACCCTGGGAGCCGTATCCGAGCACCGCCACCTTCCTGCCCTCGAGCAGGGACAGGTCGGCATCCTCGTCGTAGTAGATCTTGGCCATTGGCGGTGTTTCTCCTGATTGGTGGGGCCCGGTACCGGGGCCGGTTCTGACTGGTCTGGGTGTCTCGGACCGTGGGTGGTCGGACGTCTGCCTCAGCTCGAGAGACGGGGCAGGGCCACCCGACCCGTTCTCTGGATCTGACGAATTCGATAGTGGTGCAGCAGGGCCTCGCAGGCATCGAGCCGCTCGGGGGAGGATGCCAGGCTGATCATCATGGCGTCGACTCCGACATCGGCGATGGTGCCCCCGAAGGCGTCGACCAGCCCGATGATCTCCGGACGTTGCGACGGATCAACCTCCACCGTGGCCAGCATCAACTCCCGCTCCTGGGCCTCGGCGGGATGCAACTCGCTGATGCGGATGACGTTGATCAGCTTGTGGAGTTGCTTGGTGATCTGCTCGAGGGGAGCGGTCGCCACGTCGACCACGATCGTGATCCGGCTGAGCGAGTCGTCCTCGGTCGGGGCCACGGCCAGGGAGTGGATGTTGTATCCCCGCCGGGCGAACAGGCTGGCCACCCGGGCCAGCACTCCGGACTTGTTCTCGACCAGAACCGACAGGATGTGCAGCTTCTGGACCGGTCGGCCGTTCCGCTCGATGACACTCATGACGGTGCAACTCCCAGACTCGAGACTTCCTCATCCTGCTCGGGACCGAGGATGACGACGTCGTTGGATCCCCCGGCGGGGACCATCGGGTAGACCTTCTCCATCTCGTCGACCCGGAAGTCGATCACCACGGACCGGTCGTTGATCGAGTTGGCCTTGGCGATCGCCGCCTCGACCTCCTCCGCCGATTCCACCCTGATACCCACACACCCCATCGACTCCGCCCACTTCACGTAGTCGGGATGATCGGGCG
>DRKF01000360.1 GCA_011051915.1 Acidimicrobiales bacterium
CGCCAACTGCTGGAGATCCGCCGCCGGGGTTCCTCCCTGGAGTTCGTCGAGAGCGACCACCCGCCTCCGAAGACAGCCTTGTTCGGCATCCGTCCCTGCGACCTGGCGGCCATGGAGGTTCAGGACCGCGTCCTGGCGGACGGCGCCCACCCCGACCCCCACTACGTCCAGGCCCGGGAAGCGACTCTGGTGATCGTGGCCAACTGCGGGGTACCGGCCGAGACCTGCTTCTGCACCTCGACCCGCACCGGTCCCCGGGCCCGATCGGGATTCGACCTGTCGGTCACCGAGGTGATCGACGGGAGCGACCACTACTTCGTCCTCGAGGCCGGTTCGGAGACCGGGAGGGGAATCGTCGACCGGCTCGGACCCCGACCGGCCGAGAGGGCCGAGATCAACGCCGCTCTGGCCGCCACGGAGTCGGCGGCGGAGTCCATGACCCGCTCGCTGCCCGACCAGTTGAACGGACGCCTGCTGGCGGCGGCCGGCCATACCCGGTGGGACGACGTCGCATCGCGGTGTCTGTCGTGCGGAAACTGCACCATGGTCTGTCCCACCTGCTTCTGCTCCACGATGGAGGACATGACCGATCTGTCGGGAGAGACCGCTCACCGGGTTCAGGTCTGGGACTCCTGTTTCAGCCTGGACCACTCCTACATACACGGTGGGAGCGTCCGTTCCGACACCCGGTCACGGTACCGCCAGTGGCTGACCCACAAGCTCGACACCTGGTGGGATCAGTTCGGCCGCTCCGGCTGCGTCGGTTGCGGCCGGTGCATCACCTGGTGCCCCCCGGGGATCGACCTCACGGTCGAGGCGGCGGAGATCGTGGGGGGTGACTGAGGTGGTGGCACAGCGGCAGTCCATCCGGGATCTGCTGGCCGCTCACCCGTTCTTCGCCGATCTCGGGGACCGGGACCTGGACCTGATCGCGGGCTGCGGGCAGAACAGGGTGTTCAGGCCCGGTCAGGTTCTCTTCCGGGAGGGCGACCCAGCCGACTGGTTCCATGTGATCCGCCGGGGCCGTATCGCCCTGGGTATCTCCATCCCCGGCCGCGAGGATCTCATCATCGACACCCTGGGTCCGGGTGAGGTGCTGGGCTGGTCGTGGTTGTTCCCGCCCCACGTGTGGACCATGGACGCCACCGCCCTCGACACCGTTCATGTGATCGCCCTCGACGGGGTGTGCCTGAGGGGCAAGTGCGACGACGACCCGGCTCTGGGGTACTCCCTGGCCCGCCGGTTCGCCGGGATCCTGTCGGATCGGCTGGCCTCCACCCGGTTGAGGCTGCTCGACATCTACCAGGCCGATCCCCATGGCTGACCCGATGACCCCCGTCCGCTACCGGGTGGCCGCCAAGCACCAGGAGACGTCCGACACCTGGACCCTGGACCTCCGGCCTCTCGCCGGTCCGATCGCCACCCCCCGCCCCGGGCAGTTCACGATGCTCTATGCGTTCGGCCGCGGTGAGATCCCGATATCGGTCAGCGGCCTGCCGGGCGAGGGCTCCCCCCTGCGGCACACCATCCGAGCGGTGGGAAGCGTGAGCGAGGCCCTGTGTGCGCTCGTTCCCGGTGACGAGGTGGGGGTGAGGGGACCCTTCGGCACCTCCTGGGGTCTGGAGAGGGCCGAGGGCCGCGACGTGGTCATGATGGCGGGTGGGATAGGGCTGGCCCCGCTGCGCCCGGCCGTCGAACACGTACTGGAGCACCGCGACTCCTACGGTCGGTTCGCGGTCCTCATCGGCTGTCGAACCCCACGGGATCTGCTGTTCCTCCGACAGCTCGAGGCGTGGCGGGGCCGTTTCGACGTGGAGGTGGAGGTGACCGTCGACTCCGCCGATCCGGGCTGGCACGGCGACGTCGGGGTGGTCACCGGCCTGCTGCCGCGGATCCCCATCGACCCCGACAACATCACGGTGATGATGTGCGGCCCCGAGGTGATGATGCGCTTCGGGGCCCGGGCCATGATCGAACGGGGAGTCGCCGAAGCCGACATCGAGCTCTCCACGGAGCGCAACATGAAATGCGCCATCGGGCACTGCGGACACTGTCAGCTCGGACCCAAGTTCATCTGCATGGACGGCCCGGTGTTCCCCCTGCCCGAGGTGGGACCGCTGCTGGCGGTGAGGTCGCTGTGAGCCGCCCCCGCCTCGCCGTGTGGAAGTTCTCGTCCTGCGACGGCTGCCAGCTCACCCTGCTCGATTGCGAGGACGAACTGCTCCAGATCGCCGAGAGGGTCGACATCGCCTACTTCCTGGAGGCCACCCGGGCCCGGTCGGAGGGTCCCTACGATGTGTCGATCGTCGAGGGTTCGATCACCACGGCCGACGACGCCGAGCGGATCCGCAGGGTGCGCGCCGTCTCGGGGAAGCTGGTCACCATCGGGGCCTGTGCCACCGCCGGGGGGATCCAGGCCCTGCGCAACGCCGCCGATGTGGATGACTACCTCTCCGTCGTCTACGCCCATCCCGAGTTCATCTCCACGCTGTCGCGGTCGACCCCGATCTCCGATCACGTCGACGTGGACTTCGAACTACGGGGCTGCCCCATCGACAAGGGTCAGCTGTTGGAGCTGCTGAGTGCCCTGCTGGCCGGGCGCAGACCCAACATCGCCCGCCACAGTGTCTGCCTGGACTGCAAGAAGGCCGGAAATCCCTGCGTGATGGTCGCCGGCGACACGCCCTGCCTGGGCCCGGTTACCCAGACCGGTTGCGGGGCCCTGTGTCCCTCCTTCGACCGGGGTTGCTTCGGCTGCTTCGGACCGGCCGAGACGGTGAACCTGACGTCCATGCTCGACCAGCTGCGGGAACGCGGTGTCGATGACACCGGAATCCACCGGCTGCTGAACACCTTCAACACGGGGTCTTTCTGATGTCTGACGCGCCGCGGACCCTCCGGGTCGAGGCCCTGGCCCGGGTCGAGGGAGAGGGGTCCATGACCGTCGGGATAGTCGACGGTGAGGTCACCGACGTCGAGTTGAACATCTTCGAGCCGCCCCGGTTCTTCGAGGCGTTCCTGAGGGGTCGGTCCCACACCGAGCCCCCCGACATCACGGCCCGGATCTGCGGGATCTGTCCGGTGGCCTACCAGATGTCGTCCTGTGCGGCCATCGAGGACGCCTGCGGGGTGACCGTCGACGGACCCCTGGCCGATCTCCGTCGGATCATGTACTGCGGAGAGTGGATCGAGAGCCATGTGCTGCACATCTACATGCTCCACGCCCCGGACTTCCTAGGCGTACCCAGCGTCATCGAGCTGGCGGCCATGGACCGGGAGACCGTCGAGGCGGGACTGGCCCTCAAGAAGGTGGGCAACGACCTCATCGAGCTCGTCGGAGGGCGGGCGGTCCACCCCATCGGCGTGAAGGTCGGGGGTTTCCACCGGGTTCCCGAGGAGACGGCGATGAGGGCCATGGCCGAGCGCCTGCGCGAGGTCAGGGAGACGGCGCTGGCCACCGTCGAATGGGTGTCGGCCTTCGATTTTCCCGATCTCGAGACGGAATTCGAGTTCGTGAGCCTCCGGGAGGATGGCCGCTATCCGATCACCGGAGGGCGTCTCGTCTCCAGCGGTGGGCTGGACATCGCGGCGGGGGAGTTCGAGCAGCACTTCGCCGAGTTCCAGGTACCCCACTCCAACGCCCTGCACTCCCGCATGCTCGAGCGAGGCGACTACCTGGTGGGGCCCATTGCCAGGTACAACCTGAACTTCGACCGCCTGTCGTCCCTGGCCCGCGAAGCCGCGGTGTCGGCCGGTCTGGGCCCGGAGTGCCGAAACCCCTTCAAGTCGATCATCGTGAGGGCCGTCGAGGTGGTCTACGCCTGCGACGAGGCCATCCGCCTGATCGAGGGCTATCGCCGACCCGCCGTCCCCGCCGTGGCCGTGGAGCCCCGGGCCGGAACCGGCTACGGATGGACCGAGGCCCCGCGGGGGCTGCTGTGGCACCGGTACGAACTCGACGGGGATGGAACCATCCTCGACGCCGACATCGTGCCGCCCACCTCTCAGAATCAGCCGGCCATCGAGCGGGATCTCCGCCGATTCGTCCAGGCCAACCTGGCCCTGCCCGACGAGGAACTGGGTCGCCGGGCCGAGCAGGTCATCCGCAACCACGATCCCTGCATCTCATGCGCCACCCATTTCCTGACGGTGGACATAGACCGGATCAATCCAGTTCCATAGCCGGGATGGTCCCGAACCGACCGGCGTTGTAGTCCTCGACGGCCTCGACGAGTTCCTCCCTGGTGTTCATCACGAAGGGTCCGTAGCGGGCGATGGGCTCGTGCAAGGGGCGCCCGCTGAGGACGAGCACCTCCAGGGGCTGAACGTCGTGGGTCGTGGGCCGGGGACCCCTGACCAACAGGTCCCCCTCGCCGGGAGTGAGGATGGCGAACTGGGCCTGGGCCAGGGGGACCGCGGGCTCACCCACCGATCCGTGGGATGCGAAGGCGTACACGCCGATGTTGTGGTCGGCGGGGATGTCGAGTTCGGCCTCCGAACCGGGCTCCAGGGTCAGATGGACGTAGTTGATCGGGGTGTGGGTCCGGGCCGGGCCCTCGGCTCCGAGGGTCGAACCGGCGATGATCCTCGCCTTCCAGCCGTCGCCCTCGACCGTGGTCAGGCCTCCCGGCTCGAGTGACTGGTAACGGGGAGCGGTCCGTTTCAACTCCCGGGGCAGGTTCACCCAGAGCTGGAAACCGTGGGAGAGGCCGCCCTCGCGGACCATGGTCGGCCCGGGCATCTCGGAGTGGATGATCCCGTCGCCCGCGGTCATCCACTGCACCCCACCGGCCCGGATCACCCCGCCGTGGCCCATGGAGTCGCGGTGCTCGGTCTCCCCGGCGAGGATGTAGCTCACGGTCTCGAAGCCGCGGTGGGGATGATCCGGGGCCCCCTTGCGCTCACCCGGCTCGTACACCTTGGGTTCCAGCTCGTCGAGCAGCAGGAACGGGTCCAGATGGTCCAGAGTCCGGGTCGGGAAGGGTCGGTACACCCCGAATCCGGCGCCCTCCAGGGTGTAGACGGCGTCGATCACCCGGGCGACGGATCGGTGGATCATGGTTCAACACTAGAGTGAACAGACATGTTCGACCCCCAGGCCATAACCGGTCATGTCGAGATGAGTCCGAAACGGGTGAGGGTGATCTTCGGGGGCGAGACGGTGGCCGACTCGACCTCGGCCCGCCTGGTGTGGGAGAACCCCCACTACCCCCAGTACTACTTCCCCCGGGAGGACGTGTCACCCGGGGTGCTCGTACCCACCGATGTCACCACCGAGAGAGAGGGCCTGGGCACCGCTGAGATGTACACGGTGAGCGCCGGAGGTCGGGAGGCCCTCGGGGCGGCGTGGAACTATCCCGAGTCACCGGTGGAGGCCATCCGGGGGCTGATCCGTTTCTCCTGGTCGGCGATGGACCGCTGGTACGAGGAGAGCGAGCAGGTGTATGACCATCCCCGCAATCCCTAC
>DRKF01000361.1 GCA_011051915.1 Acidimicrobiales bacterium
CCCAGGGCCCCGGGAGCCAGGGTGCCCGTCGATCTCTCCACCGCCCGCCAGCGGGAGATCAACGGTCCGGGAGAGGAGTGACACCCGGCCTCGTCGATGAGCTCCAGGAGTCGACTGTGGCGCTGCCAGCGGGTGAGTGGGCCGTCGGTGATCGGGATCAGGTCGGGGGTGGACTCCGCCGGGGACCTCAGCCCGACACCCACGGCCTCCCGCAGGTAGCCGGCGGAGGGGCGCTGCAGCATCCGGATCAACCCACCCACATCGATCATCGGAGCCTCGGACGTCAGCACCTCCGCCGCCAGGCGACGGTCCTCCCGCCGGGCCCGCTCGTACTCGCCGGCCTCCGCCACCGACCGCAGCGACACCCGGGCCGCGTCCAGCGCCCGGGGATCGAACGACCAGGGGTCGGACGGGGCGAAATTGGCGGGATCGAAGCGGTGCCGGGGATGGTGCTCGACGGGCCTGTTCGTGGTCGCCGGGAGTACGTCGATCAGCTCGGCCACCGGTACGGCCGGAGGGCGGGGCCGGTTGCGGGCCAGGTCGTGGTCTCCGTAAGTGACGATGAGGTGGCGCCGGGCCGACATGAGGGCGTCGAGCAGGAGACTTCGGTTCTCCGCCCGGGGGTCACGGTCGCCGTCCCGGGGAGCCAGGGACAGCAGGTCGTCACCGTCGACACTCCCCGCCGACAGGGCGTCGTCGTCGAGACCGAGCAGACACACCACCTCCCGGGGCACCATCGCCAGGGAGGCCGGGGAGGCGAAGGTGATACTGCCGGTGCCGAAATAGGCCCCACCCACCCGGGGTTCGAGACGGACCTCGACCGCGGCCCGGAACTCGGCCAGGTCCATCGGGGCGGTGTTCGCGGAGTCGCCCAGGGAGACCTCGGCCTCCCGGGTCATGGTGGTCAGGATGCTCTCGAGGCGAACGTCGCCATCGGTGCTCTCGGGATCGGGCGCGGCAACCACCGAGATGGCCAGCCTCAGAGCCTCCACCCAGCCGGCCAGTGTCTTCTCCCCGGAGAACATCGCCTCCACCCGGGCCAGGGTGGAGACGAAGGCCCAGGCCCGACCCACGAGGGAGGTGCGGTCGCCGCGGATCGGGCGGGGGACTACCCCACCGGGCCCCGTTTCCAGCGTCCCCGCCGACGTGACCACCCCCACGAGGAGTCTGTCCATACCCGAGGCGAAGGTGCTCTGGGCGAGATCGGGCAGACCCCAGCGGGCCCGACTCCCGACATCGAGACCCCAGGCCACCCCGGTGTCCTGCAGCCACTGGGCGACGGTGTCCATCTCGTCGGGGTCGAGGGCGAACCTCCGGGACACCGCCTCGAGGGCGAGGAAATCCAGTACCTCAGAGGCGCGGTAGCGACCCCCGACCAGACCCAGCAGACCCGAGGCCGCGGCCACCAGGGGATCGCTCCAGCCGGGACGCCGCTCGCTCAGCAGGAAGCGGAGCCGGGGCGGGCCGTCGGGGGCGGCCGGGCCGCCGAACACCCCCTCGACTATGGGCGCGAACCGCTGGAGATCGGGACAGAGCACGACGATGTCGGACTCGTCGAGATCGGGACTGGCGGCCAGGAGATGCAGCAGCACCTCCCGCAGCACCTCGACCTGCCGGGTGTCCCCCTTGCATCCGTGCACCTGGACGGAATCGTCGGCGGGGGGCAGGCTCGGTTCGGACCGACCCCGACGAACGGCCGCCTGGAGACCGGAGAGCACCGTGGTGGCTGGAGCCGGGTCGGCGTCGATCTCGTGGACCTCGCGCTCCGGCGCGAGCTCGTCGAGGAGTCGGCCGAACGTGACGGACTGACGGCCCCAGGACCCTCCCAGGGGATGGCCCGGACCGGCGGCGGAGATCGGCGGGGGGAGGTGCCGCAGCCGGTACAGATCGACGTCGCGCCCCTCGCCGGCGGCGGCCACCAGGGCCACCAGATCGGGGGTCAGGGAGGTGAACCCGAACAGCGACAGCCTTGGCGGCAGGTCGGGTCGAGGGTCCCCACCCCTCAGCCGGGCCAGGGCCTCGGGGACCGACTCCGGTGGGCTGGGGGAACCGATGCGCTCCCTCACCGCCCACCACAGGGCGGCCTGCCACCGGCGATCGCCCAGTGAGGAGTCCTGCCCGGAGACCTCGACCCAGCGGCGGATCATCTCGGGGCGGTGCACGTGGTAGTGGTCGAACAGTCGGGCCAGGCGGGCGGCCCGCCGGTAGCGGGTGGTCCCCTTCGGAGGGACCCCGGCCGGGCCCAGGTCGAGGCCTCGGGGGGGCCTCAGGAGGATCTCGTGCACCACCCAGGCGACGGAGGCCTCCTCCCAGGGATCGGGAGTGTCACCACCGCCGCCGAGGACCAGGCGGCGCAGCCGTCCGGGGAGAGGGAACGAGATGTTGGCCGTGACCCCCAGGGAATGCGACAACCTCTGACGCAACCAGGCCCGCACCCCGACCGTCGGAACCACCACCATCTCGGGCGCGAAGGGGTCGGCCACCGGACCCACCAGGGATGAGGCCAGGTGGTCCGCCAGCAACTCGAGGTCGGGTGCGACGTGATCCCTGAGCACGTCGACACGGTACCCAGGGGGTGGGACCTCCGCCTCTCCCCTATCGTCGGGACATGGGTGTTCCGGACCTTCCCGTGATCGACGTGTCGGACCTGGTCTCGGGTCACGGCCCCGGGGAGACGGCCCGCGAGATCGACCGGGCCTGTCGGGAGGTCGGGTTCTTCTACATCTCCGGTCACGGGGTGGATCCCGACCTGATCGACACCCTGGACCGCTTGTCGCGGGAGTTCTTCGCCCTGCCACCGGAGGAGAAGGCCGAGATCGCCATGGAGCACGGCGGCCGGGCGTGGAGAGGTTGGTTCCCGACCGGAGCCGAGCTCACCTCCGGGGTGCCCGACGTCAAGGAGGGCCTCTACCTCGGGACCGAGCTGGGGCCCGACCATCCCCGGGTCCGGGCCGGGACACCCCTTCACGGGGCGAACCGGTTCCCCCGACGACCCGCCGGGTTCGGCGGGGTGATCCTGAGCTACATCGAGGCCCTCACCTCCCTGGGTCACGCCCTGATCCGAGGGATCTCGACCGGTCTGGGTCTGGGCCCCCACGCCATCTCCGAGCGGCTGACCGCCGATCCCACGATCCTGTTCCGCATCTTCCACTACCCGCCCGCGGCCGGGAACCGAGCCGGCGACGAAGAGGCCGGGGACGAGAGGTCCTGGGGAGTGGGGGAGCACACCGACTACGGGCTGCTCACCATCCTCCGCCAGGACGACTCGGGCGGCCTGGAGGTCCGGCTCGGCGGCGAATGGACACCGGCACCTCCGATCCCCGGCACGTTCGTGTGCAACATCGGCGACATGCTGGAACGTCTCACGGGCGGGGCCTACGTGTCCACGCCCCACCGGGTGGTCAGCCCGAGGTCCGGGGGCAGATTGTCGTTTCCGTTCTTCTTCGATCCGGGGTGGGACGCCCGGGTGGTACCCGTCGTCGATCCCGACGGTTCCACCGGGCCCGGACCCGACGCCGCCGATCGCTGGGACGGGACCTCGGTCCACCGGTTCGAGGGCAGCTACGGCGAGTACCTCACCACCAAGGTGTCGCGGGTCTTCCCCGAACTGTTCGAGGACCAGGTGATCTGACCGGTACCGGGATGATTCTCACGCTCCGCGTTCACATTGTGACCTTTTGTGGGTATTGTTGCCACCCAGCGCATCCCCGGCACGGTCACAGGACGACATGGCGGCACCAGACAAACGGCCTCCCCACACCCACCGTCCCTCGACGGTCCGACCCCTGCGAATCATCCTGGCCGCCATCGCCGTGGTCATCGCCCTCCCGGCCGTGGCCGGAGCCCTGGCGGCGGAGACACCGCTGGCCACCGTCGACGTGGACTCCGGCGCCGGTCCCACCGGACGGGTGGAGGCCCTGGCCGAGGCCAACGGTCTGATCTACCTGGCCGGGTCCTTCACCTCCATCGACGGACAGCCCCGGTCGTACCTGGCCGCCGTCGACGCCGCCACCGGCGAACTGGACCCCGACTGGACTCCCGTCGCCGACGGCGAGGTCCACTCACTGGCCGTCTCCCCCGACGGCAGCGCCGTGTACGTGGGTGGGGTCTTCGGCACCATCGACGGACAACCGCGGGCCCGGCTGGCCGAGCTGGACCCCCTCGATGGCAGCCCGACCGCCTGGAACCCGGGGGCCGACGCCGACGTCAAGTCCCTGGCCGCCACCGACACCACCGTGTACGCCGGCGGGTCCTTCGCCGTGGTGGGTGGAATGGCCCGGGCCCGCCTGGCCGCGATCGACGCCGTCACCGGGGCGACGGTGGCCGGCTGGTCGGCGGATGCCGACGGCGCCGTTCTCGACATCGAACCCACCGACACCGGGATATACGTGGCCGGGAACTTCACGACCGTGGGCGGGACCGGCCAGTCCTTCACCGCCCGCCTGGACCCGGTCACCGGAACCCCCGACGGCTGGGCACCCACCCCTCCCTTCCGGGTGCTCGACATGGAACTGGACCCCGACGGATCCCGGATCTACCTCGCCGTGGGCGGACCGTACGCCGGGGGAGGCAACCAGCTCGAGGCCTACTCGACCGCCGACGGCTCCAGGGTCTGGGGCTTCCAGTCCGACGGCGACTTCCAGGCCGTTACCGTCACCCCCGAGGCGGTGTACGCCGGGGGCCACTTCAACTTCGTCGGGGTGGACCGCTACGACCACCTCCTGGCCGCCGACCGCACCACCGGGACGCTGCTGCCGTGGAACCCAGGGGCCGACAGCCCGTGGGGTGTGTGGGCCCTGGAGACCGGCCCCTCGGGGATCCTGGTGGGTGGCGACTTCGCCACGATCGGCGGGACCGTACAGAGGCACTTCGCAGTGTTCCCCGACCCCTCCACCGTCGGCCCCTACGCCGACTTCGACCTCAGCTGCGAGTTCCTGACGTGCGGATTCGACGGATCCCCCTCCACCGGTGACATCACCGGATGGGTGTGGGACTTCGGCGACGGGGGTACCGGAGGGTCGGGGACCACCGTCTCCCACACCTTCGGAGGCGACGGCACCTACCAGGTGACCCTGACCGTCACCGACTCCTTCGGTTCGGTGCACAGCACCACCCGCCCCGTGGAGGTGGTGTCCCCCGCCCCTCCCGGCGAGATCGCCTTCCGTGGCGCCGCGGTCGCCGTCGACAACTCCAAGTCGCTCACCGTTCCTCTCGCCGGTACCGCCAATCCCGGCGACGTGGCCCTGGCGTTCATCTCCATGAACAGCACCGCCGCCGTCGCCACGCCACCCCCGGGATGGAACCTGCTGGGCCGCGACACCGACGGTTCCCTGGCCACCGAGGTCTGGACCAAGCTCCTGGGACCCGGGGAGGCGGGGACGGATGTGACCGTCTCCCTGGACTCCACCACCAAGACCGCCCTGACCGTCGCCGTCTACAGCGGCGCCGACCCCCTCTCGCCGGTGGAGATCTGGGGGACCTCGACCGAGCCGTCCACCTCGGCCACCCACGACACGGCGGCGGTGTCCACCCTCGACCCCGGGCTGGTCGTCTCCTACTGGGCCGACAAGTCCTCGGCCACGTCCTCGTGGACCCCTCCCGTCGGGGAGATCGACCGGGCCCAGTCGGCGGGGACCGGTGGCGGACACGTGTCCACCCTGCTCACCGACAGCGGGACGGTCTCGGCCCCGGGACCGCAGCCCTCGCTCACCGCCACCGCCGACTCGGCGTCCAACAAGGCGACGATGTGGTCGATCTCCCTGGTTCCCGCCGGCCAGGTGACGAACGGACCCCGGTTCGTGGCCGCCTCGGAGTCCTCCGCCAACGCCGGCTCGGTGACCGGCACCGTTCCCGCCGGGGCGACGGCCGGTGACCTGCTGATTCTGTTCACCTCGGCCAACTCCTCCGGAGCCGTCCTCACGGCCCCCACCGGCTGGACCCATCTCGGCCGGCAGGTCGACGGGTCGCTGGTCACCGACGCCTGGACCAGGGTGGCCGCCACCGGTGAGGCCGGGGCACCGGTCACCGTGAGTTCCGACGTGACCGCCAAGTTGGAGCTGACCCTCGCCGCCTACCGGGGTATCGACACCGCCTCGCCCCTCGGCGGCTGGGCGTCCGCCGACGAACCGGCGAGCACGGCCGCCCACACCACACCCACGGTCGCCGTGACCGACACCGGCTGGGTGGTCTCCTACTGGGTCGACAAGACGTCGACCACCACCGCCTGGACGGCACCCGCCGGTCCGGTGGTGCGCTCCTCCTCGGCGGGTACCGGAGGGGGACACGTGTCCACCCTCCTGGTGGACTCCGACGGGACGGCGTCAGCCGGCTCCCCGGGAGGTCTCACCGCCACCGCCGACAGCGTCGCCAACAAGGCCACGATGTGGACACTGGTGCTGAACCCGGCCCCAGCGGTCTAGCCAGCAGGGTCTGGTCAATCCAGGCTCTCGTCGCCCAGCAGGGGGCCCAGAACGTCCCGGATGGAGACGACGCCGAGACGTCCGGAGTCGCCGTCCTCGACCACGAGATGCCGGATGTTGGCGGCCTGCATCATGGCCGCCGCCTCGGCGATGGGGGTGTCGGCGGCGACGGTGAGGACATCGGGGGTCATGATGTCGGAGGCCCACACCTTGTCCAGCTCACTGCCCAGGGCCATGGCCCTGATCAGGTCGCGCTCGGACACCACGGCGGGATCGCGCTCACCCTGGTCGATCAAGAGGATCCCACAGTCGTGATCGGTCATGAAGGTGGCCAGCTCCCTCACGGTGCTGTCACTCTCGGCGGTGAGAACGTCAAATGCGGTAACGGCCCTGACTGGATCATCCGGCCCGATCATCGTGCTCTCCTCTCGGCGTCGATGTGATCCTCCGTCAGCGGGGCCGCGGCGGCAAGGGGCCAAGGTCCCTCGGGTCGGATCCGCCCCGGGATCAGAGCAGCCCGCGCACCAGGCAGGGCAGGAGATCGCGGATCGACACCAGGCCCGTGCGGTCGTTCTCCAGGTCGGTGACCAGCAGATGGCGGACACCCGACACGTCCATGAGTTCGGCCGCGGCCAGGATCGTGGCGTCACCGTCGATGGTGAGGACATCACGGGTCATCACATCCACGGCCCAGACCTGATCGGGGTCGGCCCCCTCGGCCAGAGCCCGGACCAGGTCACGTTCGGACACCACCGCCGGACTGCCGTCGCGCTGCTCGATGATGGCCATGCCACAGAGCTTCTCCGTCATCGCCACCGCCATCTGCCGGATGGTGCTGGAGCGATCGGCCATGAGCAGGTCGAAGGCGGTTACGGACTTGACTGGATCATTGGGGCCGGGCATCTCGCCTTCTCACTGGACCTCGTGGGAACCCCCCTGGAGGGTTCCCGTCGTGTCCAACCGTACCCTCACCCGGGGGTCAGGAGGCCGAGGACGCCCCGAGAGTGAACACCGCGGCCTCCAGACCCTTGGAGGCCTCCTCGGCGAGATCCCTCAGTTCGGGGGCGTCGAGCAGGGCCCGGGGGTCGACCGCGGTCACGGTGGTGCGGCCCGGTTCCCTCTCCTCGAGAACCACGTTGCACGGCAGCAACAGGGCCAGACCGCGGTCGGCATTCAGGGCCCGGTCGGCCAGGGGAGCGTTACAGGCCTGCAGGATACGCAGGGGACTGCGCTTCCCGCCCAGCTTGGTGTCGAGGGTCCCGGCGATGTCGATGTCGGCGAGGACACCGAAGCCGTACTCGGCCAGGGCGGCACGGGTTCGGTCCACCGCCTCGTCGATCGGTGCGTTCACGTCGGCGCTGAATCCGTCTGGGCTCACCATCGTGGGCTCATCTCCTGGTTCGGGGGTCTCCGTACCGGAAGTGTAGCGACCTCCTGGGCTTACGGGGTACCGGTAGGGGTATGTTTCCCGGTAAGCAGGTCCCGGAACGGCACCTCCCGATCCACCGAGGGCTCACGGGGCAGCCCCAGGACCTTCTCCCCGATGGTGTTGCGTTGGATCTCGTCGGTTCCTCCCCCCAGTGACATGCCGGGGGCGTCGCACATGACGTAGGCCCAGCGGTCGACCCCGCCGTCACCGGCGGGCCCGGCGATTGCCGCCGAGCCCACGATCCGGCCACCGAGCGCCGCCGCCCGACGACCCAGTCGGGTCCGCCACAGCTTGCCGACCGACCCCTCGGGCCCCGGGCCCCGCCCGGCCTCCGCCGATGCCTCCGAACGGGCCTTCAACCAGCTCAGGATGAGATTGGCGCTGTGGACCCACGCCAGTTCCTGGCGGATGAGACGATCGCCGGTCAGGCCCCGGTCCCGGGCCGCCTCCACCAGCCACTCGAATGACGCCGGCTGGCGCCCCCCACGGCCGGTGCCCAGCGAACGACGCTCGTTGTGCAGCAGGGCCACCGCCAGACGCCAACCCCGATCCACGTCCCCCACCACATCGGAGACCGGAACGACCACCTCGTCGAGGAACACCTCGTTGAACTCCGACACCCCGGTCATCTGGCGCAGGGGCCGCACCGTGACTCCCGGCTGCCTCATGTCGATCACCATCATGGTGATCCCCCGATGCTTGGGTACGTCGACGTTGGTACGCACGATCGCTATCCCCAGGTCGGCCTCGGCCGCACCCGAAGTCCACACCTTCTGACCCGTCACCCGGAACACGTCTCCGTCGCGCACGGCCCGGGTCTGCAACGACGCCAGATCGCTGCCCGCTCCCGGCTCGCTGTAGAGCTGGCACCAGAGGTCCTCGCCCCGGAGCAGCGGCACGAGGTACTTCCGGCGGAGCTCGTCACCGCCGTGCTCGACCAGGGTCGGGTACACCATGCCGATTCCGATTCCGTGGCGGGAGACGGGCAGCCGGCGCTGTGACGCCAGCCGGTCGAACAGCTCCTGGTGGGCGGGGGTCAGGCCCGCACCCCCGAACCGCCGGGGGTAGGCGATCGCGGCCAGACCGGCCTCGTGCAGGGCCCGGTGCCATCTCGCCGAGCGGGTGACGTCGTCCACCTCCAGGGCCAGGATCTCCGCCGGAACCCGATCGAGGAAGCGGCGGACGTGGGCCTCGAACTCCCTCACAGGGCCCGCAGGGCCTTCTCGATCTCGTGGCCGGAGCGGGGTCGCGACAGGGCGAACCCCTGGACCAGGTCGGCACCGAGCTCGGCGAGGATCTCCAGGTCGGCCTCGTCCTCGGCCCCCTCGGCCACGGTGGGGACCCCCAGGGCCCCGGCCAGGTCGACCACGGCGGTGACTATGGCCGCCCCCGAGGTGCTGGAACGGACCGAGTGCACGAAGCTGCGGTCGATCTTGAGGCGGTCGACCCGGAACCGGGACAGGTACGCCAGCGACGAGAATCCGGTACCGAAGTCGTCGATGGCCACCCTGACCCCCAGGCGATGGGCCTCCTCGAAGGCGGCGGAGGTGGCGTCGGAGTCATTGAGCAGTTCGGTCTCCGTCACCTCCAACCACAGTCGCCGGGGATCCATGCCGGTGGTCTCCAGCACCTCGCTGAGGGTCTCACCCAGCCGGCCCTCGTGGAACCAGCGGGACGAGCAGTTCACCGACAGGTGCAGCCGGGAGGCGGCCGGAATCCGCTCCGACCAGGCCACCATCTGGGCACAGGCCCCGGCGAGGGTCGCCAGATCCATGCGGTCGAGGATTCCCGACTCCTCCGCCACCGGGAGGAACGCCGCCGGCTCCAGCAGCCCCAGGCGGGGATGACGCCACCGGATCAGGGCCTCGAGACCCTCCACCTCACGGGTCGCCAGGTCGACCACCGGCTGGTAGTGGATCTCGAACTCGCGGCGTTCCACGGCCAGCCTGAGGTCCTGTTCCATCTCGGCCCGGAGCTGGGCCTGGAGCCTGATCTCGGGAACGAAGTGCTCGGTGCGGCCCCGCCCCTCCCTCTTGGCCCGGGCCACAGCGGTGTCGGCGTCACCCATCAGGGACTCCGCCGTGCACTCTCCACCCAGACCCACCGACACACCGATGCTCACCGACAGTCCGATCGGTCCCTCGTCGAGCACCAGCGGTTCGGAGAACACCCGGTGGATGCCCCGGCTCAGGGATCTGAGGGCACTGCGCGACGTGATCCGATCGGTGATCACGACGAACTCGTCCCCACCGAAGCGGGCCACCAGACCCTGGTCGCCGGCCGCCCGCAGCAGCCGCGAGGCCGCCTCCCGTATCAGGGCGTCACCGTGGGAATGGCCGAACCCCTCGTTGATGGCGCGGGTGCGGTCCAGATCGACGAACACCACGGCCACGGCCCGACCCGATCCCTCCGCCTCCCTCAGACGACCCCTCAGATGGTCGAGGGCCTGGACCCGGTTCGGCAGACCGGTGAGGGAGTCGTGCAGAGCCTGGTGGCGCAACTCCTCCTCGGCGATGGTCTGGGCCGTCAGGTCGACCACCTGCACGAGAAAGTTGCGATCGGGATCGGTGCTGCGATCCAGGGCCGAGATGCTCTCCCGCACCGACCGGACATCCCCCGAGGGGAGGAGGTAGCGGACCCCGGCCTCCACGAAGGGAACCTCGCCCCGAATCAGGGATCCGACCCTGGTCTCCCACCGGTCACGGTCGTCGGGGTGGATCAGGGTCGCCCACGGACGATCACCCAGCTCACCGAGCGAGGTCTCCAGCAGGGAGACCATCGAGGGATTCACCCGGCTGATCCTTCCCTCGATGTCGATCTGGGCCATCCCGATCGGAGCGTTGTCGAAGCCGGTGGCGAACCGGCGGTTCAGGCGCCAGGCCTCGGCCAGGGCCGTGGACTCCGCCGCGATCCTCCCCTCGACCAGGTGCAGCACCCACAGAGCCACCGCGGTCAGGGCGACACCGGCCGCGACGCCGACCGGCGGGCGTACACCCGCGGCCAGGGCGGCCAGTACCACCACCGGGAGAACCATCAGAGTGGCCGAGCGGGCCGCGCCGAGGCGGACGGGGGCCGGTCTACGGCGGTCGCGGGAACGGACCGCGGCGTTATCGACCCGATTCACACTCGCCCTCCCTTCCTGCCACGCCCCGGTGGACCCCGATAACTTGCCCACGGAACAGGGGGTGCCGTCAAGCGGGGACGGTGTGCGACCTCAACTAGGATCACGCCGCCGACCCACGGAGAACCGCCACCGATGTCCTACTGCCACAACTGCGGCGCCCAGACGAACCCCAACTGGCGCACCTGCCCCCACTGCGGGGTCGGGCTGACCGGCGGTGACGTCTCCGGCGTCATGGCCGCCCCCTACGCCTCATGGGGGTCGCGGGCCGTTGCCCTGGTCATCGACGGGGTCCTGGGCGGCGTTCTGGCAACGGCGGCCCGGCTGGTCGGGGCGGCCGTGTCCGACTCGCTCTCGGTCACCCTCTACCTGCTGGCGGCCATCGGCTTCTCGGTCTGGAACTCCGTCCTACGTCAGGGCTCGATGGGTCAGACCATCGGCAAGACCATGATCGGTATCTCCGTGGTCAGGCGGGACACCCGCCGGCCGATCGGCTACGGCGTGGCCCTGGCCCGGACCCTCGTACCCGCCGCAATCTCCATCGTCACCCTCGGGGTGTACGCCGGACTCGACTACCTCTGGCCCCTGTGGGACGACGACAACCAGAGGATCACCGACAAGATCCTGTCCACGGTCGTGATCACCGGGCTGCCGGCCGCGGACCCGAACCCCGGGTATTGACCGAACCGGCGAATAGACAGGCGGCCCGAGTGGTTGCACCCGTCACAGCGACACCACCGAGGGGGACCCATGGAACTGGCGACGGCCGAACTGGAGGAACTGGCCCGTAGACGCGACGACCTCAGAGCCGCCCACCTGAGGGAGCCCGACGAGCGGGGGTCGACCCCGGCACGGGGTGTCCACCACGTGGCCCTGCTGTGTTCCGACGTCGAGAGAACGATCGACTTCTACCAGGGGCTGATCGGATTCCCGTTGACCGATCTGTTCGAGAACCGGGACTACGCCGGGTCCACCCACATGTTCTTCGACATCGGGAACGGCAACTTCCTGGCCTTCTTCGATTTTCCCGGTCTGGACCTGGGCCCCTACGCCGAGGTACTCGGCGGCCTGCACCACCTGGCCATCTCGGTCGACCCCGACCGCTGGGAGGAGATCCGCGGGCGCCTGGAGTCCAACGGTGTGGAGTACCACCGGGTGAAGACCTCCATCTACTTTCCCGATCCCGACGGGGCCCGCATCGAACTCATCGCCGATCCCCTGGGCGAGATGTACGGACGTAGAGTCGGGTAGCACCGCCAGCAGGTCAGGAGGGCAGGGGCATGGAAACGGGTTCGGTACCGCCGGTGGCCATCTCCGTGTTGGCCGGGTGGGGTGCGTGGACCCTGACGGAGTACGTGGCCCACCGCTGGATCCTCCACCCCCACCTTCGGGGTCAACTGGCCGCCGCCCTTTCGGCCGAGCACCGGATGCACCATCGTGACCCCATGCTCACCCGCCCCGCGCTGCGGGCAGCCGGTCACCTGACGATCTGGCTCCTGGCCCTGGGGGGGACCTACGCCGGCGCCCGGCTCACCACCGGTGACCCACCGGCGGCCCCGGTCGTCGGTCTCGCGGCCGGATGGGCCCTCGGCTACTCCGTCTACGAGCTGGGACACTGGCGGACCCACCACCGCCGCTCCCGCCCCGGGCCGCGACGGGCGATCCGGCGCCACCACCTCATCCATCATCGGGATCGGACCGGGGTGAACTACGGCGTCACGGTCGACTGGTGGGACCGGGTGTTCGGTACCCGGAGAACATCCACCGGGAGACAGGAGCAGGGATGAACCCAGGGAACGATTCAGCAGACGCGACCCCACCGAACTTCCTCTTCATCTGCACCGATCAGCAGAGGGCCGACCATACGGGATTCGGTGGCAACCCCCTGCTGGACACACCCAACCTGGACTCGCTGGCCGCCTCCGGAACGGTGTTCGACCGGGCGCTGGTCGCCAATCCCATCTGCATGCCCAACCGCTGCTCGATCATCACCGGCCGTATGCCCAGCGTCCACGGCACCCGGGTGAACGGGGTCGCCCTCCGTCCCGACACCAACACCTTCCTGCGGGTTCTCCGGTCCGGCGGCTACCGCACCTCCCACATCGGCAAGGCCCACCTGCAGAACATGGGCTACCGCCCCGAGGTGACGGCGAAGCTGTTCCCACCCGAGGTGGGGGACGCCCGGATCGACCCCTTTCCCTCCGGTTGGGACCGCCAGGAGGCCGTCGAGCGGTTCGGTGAGGGACCGGTTCCCCCCGTCACCGACTTCTACGGCTACGAACGGGCCGACATCGTGAGCTTCCACGGTGACATGTGCCACGGTCACTACCACTGGTGGCTACGCGACCAGGGTGTCGATCCCCGCTCCCTGCAGGGCCCCGGCAACGCCACGGCCAGTTTCCCCGAGTGGAACCAGGTCTACCGGACGGCTCTGCCGGTGGAGCTGCACCCCACGTCCTACGTGGGCCTGAGGACCGTCGCCGAGATCGAGGCCGCCGCCGCCGACGGTCGACCCTTCTTCATCCACGCCTCGTTCCCCGATCCCCACCATCCCTTCACCCCACCCGGGCGCTACTGGGACCTCTACGACCCCGACGAGATCCCCCTGCCGGAGTCCTTCGAGGACCCCCACACCAACTCGATGCCCCAGATCCGCGAGGTCGCCGCCCATCGCGGTCGTCCCCCTCATTCCGTGGAGTACTGGGCCCCGACCGAGCACCAGTTCCGCCACGCCGCGGCGGCGGAGTACGGGGCCATCACCCTCATCGACGAACAGGTCGGAGCCATGCTGGAGGCCCTGCGCCGCACCGGCCACGACCGCGACACCGTGGTCATGTTCACCTCCGACCACGGAGACATGTTCGGTGACCACGGGCTGCTGCTGAAGATGGGGATCCACTACCAGGGCTGTCTGAGGGTGCCCCTGGTGATCTCCGATCCCGGCCGCGGGACCGCCCGGAACAGCAGCTCGCTGGTGAGCTCGCTCGACCTGGCCCAGACCGTTCTGGAGCTGGCCGGACTCCCCGAGTTCCGGGGCATGCAGGGCCACAGCCTGGTTCCCCTGCTCGACGATCCCGATGTCGAGGTCCGCACCGCCCTGATGATCGAGGAGGACGAGCAGGACGACCCCTTCGGTGTGGGGATGCCGCTGCGTATGAGAACCCTGGTGACCGATCGGGCCCGTCTCACCACCTACCGCGGGCTGGACGAGGGGGAACTGTTCGACCTGGACGGGGATCCCCTGGAGATGCACAACCTGTTCGGGGACAGCGCCGCCAGGGCCCTGCGCTGCGAGATGGCCGAGTTGCTGGCGACGGAGATGGCGGCCATGGCCGACGAGTCCCCCCGCCCCACCCACCGGGCCTGAGCCGTCCGGGACTCAGTCCCTCACCCTCGACAGGAAGTCCAGCATCGCCGCCGTGGTCTCCTCGGGGGCCTCCTGCTGGTTCCAGTGCCCCACCCCTTCGAGAAGGACCCGGGTCCGCAGATCGGGGACGAACTGGTCCATCATCATGAGCCCCATGTTGGGAGCCCCGTCGGCCTGGGGGGCCAGAACCGGGTCGGCCGCCCCACCCACGAATCCCGCCGGCACCGCGATGGGTGTCATGTTCCAGGCCGCGGTCAGCTCCCAGTTGCGCTGCAGGTTCCGGTACCAGTTCAACGGGGCGGTGAACCCGCCCTCGACGAAGGGCTCGGCCCACCGGGCCAGATCCCCCGCGGTGAGGAACGGCGGAATCCCCTCCGGCGGGGAGCCCGACTCGAACAGCCGGGTCTGGTTCCCGTCGCCGAGGGGGGCCGCCACCTCCGGACGGTCACCCGAGGCCATCCAGGCGAACCACCGGATCGTCTCGGTGGGGTCGGCCTCGAGCTCGACCTCGGCCACCCCGGGCTCCTGGAAGTAGCGGATGTAGTGGAAGTCGTCCCCCCGGGTGGCGTCGATCAGGTCCAGGAGGCTCATGTCCATCCGGGGGACGAAGGGAACACTCATGGCCATGACGGCCGTGAACAGGTCGGGCCGGTACTGGGCACACGACCAGGCCACCATCGCCCCCCAGTCGTGACCGATCACCACCGCCTCGGGCTCGGAACCGGCGGAGAAGTGGCGGACCAGGGCGGCGGCGTCCCCGACCAGATGGTGGATCGTGTAGTCCCGGCGGTTCGGGGGACGCTCACTTTGCCCGTACCCCCTCTGGTCGGGGGCGGCGACCCGGTAGCCGGCCGCGGCCAGGGCCGGGATCTGGCGGCGCCACGACCACGACCACTCGGGAAATCCGTGCAGCAGCAGAACCAGGGGTCCCTCACCGGTCACGGTCACCGCCAGCTCCACCCCGTTCACCGTGACCCTCTCGACATCGGACTGCGTCATGGTTCCCCTCGATCCCCCTCGGACGTTCCCGAAGTGTACGAGGCTCCGGGGCCCGGCCACCGCTACGAGCCACCCAGGGGTCCGCCAGGGTGCATAGTGGTCGGACCCCGACTGCCACAGGAGGCACAGTGATCCAGGATGATTTCGAACACCTACGGTTCGAGACCCTGGGCGAGGTGCTGAGGGTGCACATCGACCACCGGACCTCCCCCACCAACACCATCGACGGTGAACTTCACCACGAACTGGCCACTCTCTTTCCCCGGCTCCGCCGCGACCACGTGCACCGGGTCGTGATCCTCACCGGCTCCAAGGGGGTGTTCTCCGTCGGAGCCGACCCCACCTGGCTGGCCGAGCTGGGCGAACCCGGCCGCATCGAGAGAACCCGTTTCGACGCCCGGGCCATGATCTGGGACCTCCTCGATGTTCCGGTCCCCGTCGTCTGCGCCCTCAACGGCGACGCCGTGGGCCTGGGGGCCTCCATCGCCCTGCTGTCCGACGTGATCTTCATGGCCGAGGGCGCCACCATCTCCGATCCCCATGTGAGGGTCGCCCTGGCCGCCGGTGACGGAGGCACCGCGGCCTGGCCCCTGGCCGTGGGTCCGGCCCGGGCCAAGGAGTACCTGCTCACCGGTGATCCGGTCCCCGCCCCCGAGGCCGAACGCATCGGTCTCGTCAACCACGTCGTTCCCGACACCGAGCTGGCGGACCGGGCCCTGGCGTTCGCCCAGAGACTGGCCGCCGGCGCCCCCCTGGCCGTGCAGTACACCAAGCAGGCGATCAACCAGTTGGTGAAGCAGTCACTGCTCGCCACCTTCGACGTGGCATCCAGTCTTCAGATGGTCACCCTCCGGAGTGAGGATCACCGTGAGGCCCTGTCGGCCATCGCCGAGAAACGGCCGCCCACCTTCCGGGGCCACTGACGGCGGCCTCGGGCCGCTTTCCCCGGGGATCCACTGACGGCGGCGCCGCGGGTACGACAATGTGCCGGTGACCCCTGTACTCCTCCTCGCCGACCTGACCGAGGCCTGTGGTGACTCCCCGGGTCTCGTGTGCCGCTGGGTGTTCGACCGGACCGGCAGCACCGACCTGGCGGCCGCGGCCAGCTGGCTGGTCAACAAGCCCATCCGGGTGCTGGGGGTGCTGCTGTTCGCCTGGTTGATCAACCGCCTGGCCAAGCGCACCATCAACCGGTTCGTGGAGAGCCTGGCCAACGAGACCGACGCCATGGGCTCGGCCCTGGTGGCGGCCCGCCGGGCCATGAGAGTGCTCCCCACCAAGACCGCCGAGCGGGTCGAGGAACTCACCGACCGGACCGAACGGTCCAAGCAGAGGGTCACCACCCTGGGAGCGGTGCTGCGCAGCATCGCCAGCGCCACCATCTGGACCTTCGCCCTGCTGATCATCATGGGTGAGATCGGAATCAACCTGGGCCCGTTGATCGCCGGGGCCGGAATCGCCGGCCTGGCCGTGGGTTTCGGGGCCCAGACCCTGGTGCGGGACTTCCTGGCCGGGATCTTCATCATCATCGAGGACCAGTACGGCGTCGGCGACGTGGTCGACATAGGACCGGCCACCGGCACCATCGAACGGGTCACCCTGCGCACCACCCGGCTGAGGGACGTCGAGGGCGTTCTCTGGGTCGTCCCCAACGGAGAGATCCACAGGGTGGGCAACAAGTCCCAGCTGTGGGCCCGGGCGATCCTCGACGTCGGGGTGGGCTACTCCACAGATCTGGACCGGGCCGTGGCCGTGATCGAGGAGGTGGCGGTCGAGCTGTGGCGGGAGCAACTGCCCGAGGCCACCATCATCGAGCGTCCCGAGGTGTGGGGGGTCCAGGATCTGGGCGACAGTGCCATCGCCATCCGACTGGCCGTGAAGACCGAGCCGGCCGAGCAGTGGCAGACCGCCCGCCTGCTGCGGGCCCGCCTGAAACAGGCCCTCGACGAGGCCGGGATCGAGATCCCCTTCCCCCAGCGCACCGTGTGGATGAGGTCGGAGGCCGACCAGGGGGTGCGCCTACTGGCCGACGGATCCGGAGACTGAGCCCGACCCGTACTCCGCGTCGAGTCGGGACATCTTCTCCATCAGACCGGCCGGGGGCCGGGTGGGACGGCCGGTCTCGTCGCAGATCCCGGCCCTTATCTCCCCCGAGACCAGCAACTCGTCGCC
>DRKF01000362.1 GCA_011051915.1 Acidimicrobiales bacterium
CGGGGTACTCCAGCACCTCCACGTGGCGGATGGAGTCCTTGGCCAGGCGGGCGGCGGGGCCGCCGATCGACCCCAGGTAGAAGCCGCCGTGGCGCCGGCAGGCCTCGGTGACCTGGCGACTGCGGTTTCCCTTGGCCAGCATCACCAGCGAACCTCCCGCCGCCTGGAAGGGCTCCACGTAGGGGTCCATGCGCCCGGCGGTCGTCGGGCCGAACGAACCCGATGCGTAACCCTCGGGGGTCTTGGCCGGTCCGGCGTAGTAGACGGGGTGGTTCCTCATGTACTCCGGCATCGGCTCGCCGGCCTCGAGGCGCTCCATGATCTTGGCGTGGGCGATGTCGCGGGCCACGACCAGGGTTCCGGTGAGGGAGAGACGGGTCTTCACCGGGTACTGGCTGAGCTGACTGCGGATCTCGTCCATCGGCCGGTTGAGGTCGACCTCGACGACATGGTCGGAGAGGTCGGTCTCGGTCACCTCGGGAAGGAAGCGGGCCGGGTCGGTCTCGAGCTGTTCGAGGAAGATACCGTCGGCGGTGATCTTGCCCAGGGCCTGGCGGTCGGCGGAGCACGACACGGCGATACCCACCGGACATGACGCCCCGTGGCGGGGAAGGCGGATCACCCTCACGTCGTGGCAGAAGTACTTGCCCCCGAACTGGGCCCCGATCCCGAACCCGCGGGTCATCTCGAGGATCCGCTGCTCCCACTCCAGGTCCCGGTAGCCGTGGCCGCTGGTGGAGCCCGAGGTGGGCAGCGAGTCCAGGTAGTGGGCCGAGGCCAGCTTGGCGGTCTTGAGCACGTACTCCGCCGAGGTACCACCGATCACCACCGCCAGATGGTACGGGGGGCAGGCCGAGGTACCGATGGCCCGCAGTTTCTCGTCGAGGAATCTCTCCAGCGACTTCGGGTTCAGCAGGGCCTTGGTCTCCTGGTAGAGGTAGCTCTTGTTGGCCGAGCCACCCCCCTTGGCCATGAACAGGAACCTGTAGCTGTCGCCGGGTTCGGCGTAGAGCTCTATCTGGGCCGGGAGGTTGTTTCCGGTGTTCTTCTCGGTGAACATGTCGAAGGGGGCGAGCTGGGAGTACCTCAGACATGAGGTGGTGTAGGTGTCGTACACCCCCCTGGCGATGGGCTCCTCGTCGTCGAAGCCGGTGAACACGGCCTGGCCCTTCTTGCCCATGATGATGGCGGTGCCGGTGTCCTGGCACATGGGCAGCACCCCACCGGCGGCGATGGAGGCGTTCTTCAGCAGTTCCATGGCCACGAACTTGTCGTTGGCCGACGCCTCGTCGTCGTCCAGGATGGAGGAGAGCTGGCGCAGATGGGCCGGACGCAGGTAGTGCGCGATGTCGTGCATGGCGGTGGCGGTGAGGAGTCGCAGGGCCTCGGGCTCCACCTTGAGGAACGAGTTGCCGCCGGCCTCGAACGTGGAGAGGCCCTGGTCGCCCAGACTGCGGTAGACGGTCTCGTCGGGACCCAGGGGCAGTAGGTGGGTGAAATCGAACTCGGCCATGGTGACTCCTGTGTCGGGGACCGGTTGTTCCTGAACCCGAAGTTACCCCCGTGGAAAGATCACCCCGACCGACCCGATCTCCCGCTCCCGGCGGCCCGGGGCCGGCCAGACCGATTCCCCGGCCGGAGGACGCCATGGAGATTGCAGGCAGAACCGCTCTAGTCACAGGAGGGGCCCACCGCGTGGGTGGCGCCGTCACCCTGGCCCTGGCCCGGGCCGGGGCGAACGTGATCGTCAACTACCTCACCTCGGAGGTCGAGGCCGACTCGACGGTGGAGGCGGCCCGGGACCTCGGAGCCGAGGCCGTGTCGTTCAGGGCCGATGTGTCGGATCCCGACCAGGTGGCGGAGATGGTCGAATTCGCCGGGGACCGGTTCGGTGGCGTCGACATCCTGGTCAACAGCGCCTCGGCGTTCGCCACCGATCCGTTTCCCCCGACCGATTTCGCCACCTGGCACCGGACGTTCGACGTCGTGGTCCACGGCGCCTACTACTGCTCGTCTATCGTCGCCCCCGGCATGCTCGAACGCTCCGACGGGGTGATCCTCAACATCGTGGACCTGTCGGCCTGGCAGCCGTGGCCGGACCGCGGAGCCCACAGCGTGGCCAAGGCCGCCAGCCTGGCCCTCACCCGGCAGCTGGCGGTTGAGCTGGCTCCCACCGTGAGGGCCAACGCCGTGGCCCTGGGGCCCACCATCCCGCCGGTTCACTTCTCCCCCGAGCAGGTCGAACGGTTGCGGAGCCGCACCCTGCTGGGGCGCTGGACCGGCGGCGATGAGGTCGGAAGGGCGGTCCGCTACCTCGTCGAGTCCGAGACCGTCACCGGCGAGTGTCTCACCGTCGACGCCGGGGAACAGTACGGACATGTCCGCGAACGTTTCGAGTGACGACGCGGATACGCGAAGCGTCCCGGTCCCGGATCGGAGTGAGGGGTGCGGGCACCGGCGCGGCGGCAGCAGGAGTCGCCGGTGGGTGCCGATCAGGGAATGGCGGGGGTCCCCTCGAAGGGGGGAGGGTCACCCGGGGCGGGCAGAACGGGATTGGAGTACCAGTTCATGTCCTTCTCCAGGTCCTTGAGGACCAGCACCCAGGCGGGGGGATTCCACCCCTCGGCCGAGGCGTGCAGGCTGACATCCTGACGGAGGTGCAGGATGGCCGGAAGATGTCCGAGTTCCAGGCTGGTCACAAGCTCGCGGTCGGGGTCGGTCAGCACCAGGAACCTCTCGGAGTAGGGGCCGAGGTAGCTACGGGCCCCGTCGGCATCGGAGGTCACGATGAACGCGCAGCGGGTGTCGGTCTCCTCGTAGTTGTCCAGGATCCGGGCCGCGGTGGGGATGATCCAACCGGACTGGTGGGTGTACGGATCGAGCACCACGGCCAGCATGTTGAACAGCGTCAGCCGGACGCCGAGGGTCTCGGTGGTGCCGGAGAGATCGGTCAGCTTGATGTCGGGGTTCGGATCTTTCGCCACGATCGGAAACCGTAGCGCACCGGGGGGTGGGGTCCCTGAACGGGAGCGACCGCGAGGCCCGTTCCGACGGTTGCGTGGCGACCGCACCCCGATGGGCGGCGAGGCCCCGGTCGCCGGGTCGCCCGTGACTGGGTGTTCGGGCTGTGCCGGTCGCCGGGTCGCCCGTGACTGGGTGTTCGGGCTGTGCCGGCAGCCGGGTCGCCCGCGGGCGGTATCGTCCCGCCTGTGCATCCCATCGAGCGCCTCCGTCACATCGCCCGGGCCGGTGATGTCGATCAGACACTCCTGGTCCGCGAGTCGGCGGCGGCCCTGGCCTCGTTGGGTCTGGACTCGGGCGGGATGCTCATGGCGTGTCGCCGGCTGCTGGCCCGTCATCCGGTTTCGGGAGGCCTGTGGTCCCTGGCGGCCCGGGTGGTGTGCTCCACCGATCCGGAGGAGGCGGCCTGGGAGTTCGCCGAGCAGGTGGCTGCGGACACCACCTACCGGACCCTGACGGGAGAGCTCCCCGAGGGGGGAACGGTCCTGCTCCTCGGAGGGTGTGAGGCGGCCGTACCCGCTCTGGTGCGCCGGGGCGACGTCGAGGTGCTCGTGGTCGAGGCGGTCGCCGACACCGGATACACGATCGACCGGCTGGGTGACGCCGGACTGAAGGTCTCCGACGTCCCGCTCACCGGACTGGCTCAGGCGGCTTCGGTCGCCGAGGTGGCGCTGTGCGAGGCGGTGGCCGCCGGTCCCGACGGTGCGGTGGTCGAGGCGGGCGGCGATCTGGCGGCGATCGTGGCCCGGGGCCTCTCGCTGCCTGTGTGGCTGGTCGCCCCGTTGGGACGGGTGCTTCCTCCCGGGTTGTGGCGGAGGGTGTCGACGTCCCTGATGGGCCCCGAGCCCTGGTTCTCCGATCGTGTGGTCGTGCCCATGACCTCCTTCGACCTGGTCCTAGGCCCCGGAACGGACATCCCCGCTGGTGGCCCCCTCGAACGGGCCGACTGCCCCGAGGCACCGGAGTTGACCCGCACCGGGTTCTGATCGGCTGTCGTCGGGCGCCGGGCGCCGGGCGTCGGGCGCCGGGTGCCGGCGTGTGACGGCGGACGGGGTGGATCGCGCGCAAGCGGGGGGTGATTCGGCCGATTGGTTGATTGGACTCCCGATCGACCCGACCCCTCATTGGCCACTCTCCACCCGCCCCGAAACGGTCCCCGACCGCCCGACGCCCTGCGTCGGACCGTGGACGACCGCGTTCTGGCCGGCGTGTGCGGCGGTCTGGGCGAGAAACTCGCGATGGACCCTCTGGTGCTCCGGGTGGCGTTCGTCGTCCTCACGGCGGTGTGGGGACTGGGACTCGTCCTCTACGGATTCGTGTGGTTCGTCGTACCCGTCGTCGACAGCCCCACCACCAATCCGGTTCCGATCGGGACGAGGGGCGGCGTCCTCAACGCCGTCGGCCTGCTGGCCGTGGCGGTGGCCGGACTCCTGACCCTGGGCACTCTGGATCTGCTCCCGCGGGGGAGGATGCTGTACCCGTTCGTGTTGCTGGCGGTGGGGGTGGTCCTGCTGTGGGGACGACGTCCGTTGCGACCCGTGCCCCGTCCGGCGCTGGGAACGGGCTCCGACGCCGGTGCCCCGGAGAGACCCTCCAGGGGCCCCGGCCCCGAGTCGGCTTCCCGTCCCCCCCGGGAAGAATCACCGGTGGACGACGATGACAGCGCCTGGGCCCGGTTCGTGGCCGCCCATCCCCCTCCCGATCCCGAGGACCGGAAGGGGTCGACCCGGGTCCGGGAACCGAGCTCGGTTCGCCGGCCCGTTCCCCTGGGCACCCTCACGGCGGGATTCCTGCTCGTCACCGCCGGACTGGCCTATCTGGCCCGCGGGGCGGACCTGCTGGACACCTCGTGGGTGACCCTGGGCGGACTGGGCCTGATCCTGGTGGGCGGGGTGCTCGTGGTCGGGGGGTGGCTGGGTCGTCCTGGTGGTCTGACCGTTCTGGGCATGGCCCTGATCGCCTTCCTCCTGGTGGGCACCGTGGTTCGTGTGCCGTTGTCCGGTGGACTGGGTCGCCGGGACCTCCGCCCCGTGGATCTGGCCTCCCTCGGCGAGGGCTATCACCTGACGGGGGGCACCATGGTCCTGGATCTCGGTGCCCTGAACCTCGACGCCCGGGCGGTGGAGGTCACCGCGGGTGTGGCGTTCGGGGAGTTGACCGTGCTGGTACCCGAGGGGACGGCGGTCTCGGTGGCGGCCCGGACCGGGCTGGGTCGGGTCGATGTCTTCGGGGACACCGGATCGGGTCTGGCTGTGGCCCGGGAGATCGTGTCCCCCGACTTCGCCGTGGGTGTCCCCCGGTTCGTGATCGTGGCCGACGTCGGGGTGGGGACGCTGATCGTGGAGCGTGTGCCGTGAGCCGGGGCGGGGACGCTGATCGTGGAGCGTGTGCCGTGAGCCGGGGCGGGGAAGGGTCGAAGAGGGTGAGTCGGTCGTGAGGACCGATGATGTGGACGTGTTCTCGATCCTGACGGGGATCGTGTTCATCGGACTGGGGCTGTGGTTCGTGCTGGAGGACACCGGTCTGGCCCGGCTGGACTTTGCCGTGGTCTGGCCCCTGCTGGTTGTGGGCGCCGGGCTGTCGGTCCTGGTGGTCGGGGTGTCCCGCTGGTCGGGGCGGTGACCTCCCCGGGGACCGGGGTGTACCGCGCTGGGTGCTGAACTCCGGGGGGCGACCTACCGATAGGTTTCCCCTATGGGTCGAATGGTGAATTTCCCGGTCGAGTCCGGGCAGGGTGGTGGATACCTGGCTGAGGCCGCGGGCGGAGGGCCCGGAGTCCTGGTGATCCAGGAGTGGTGGGGTCTGGTTCCCCACATCACCGAGGTGTGCGACCGGTTCGCGGCGGAGGGTTTCACCGCCCTGGCCCCGGATCTGTACCGGGGTGAGGTGTCGACCGAACCCGACGAGGCCGGGAATCTCATGATGTCCCTGGAGCTGGACCGGGCCGCCACGGAGATGTCGGCGGCGGTCGACCATCTCCTCTCCCTGGAGTCGGTGACGAGTCGGGGAGTGGGGGTCATCGGGTTCTGCATGGGTGGGGGCCTGGCCTACGTGCTGGCGGCCCGCCGGCCCGATGTGGTCCGGGCGGTGGCCCCTTTCTACGGGGTGATCCCGTGGGAGGACGCCCGACCCGACTACTCGGCCATCACCGCTTCCGTCCAGGGTCACTACGCCGAGTTCGACGACTTCGCCCCACCGGAGTTCGTGAGGGCTCTGGAGGGCGAGCTGAGGGAGCTGGGGGTGGAGACCGAGATGTTCGTCTATCCCGGTACCCATCACGCGTTCTTCAACGACACCCGTCCCGAGATCTACGACGAGGCCGCGGCCACCGCGGCCTGGGACCGCACCCTGGCGTTCTTCCGGGCGAAGATCTGAGGGGCCGGTCGGACCGGTACCCAGCACTGCGGGTGGGGGTCGTCGTACTCGTACTGGACGCCGCGGGTCGAGGCCGTCGGATTCATACTCGATGTCGTGGAGCATGCTTGGGTCCATGGAGCGGAGTTCCTTCCGCCGCCATGGTCCGCCGGCTCCCGAGCGGGTACTGACGTGCCTCAGGCGTCGAGGGCCCGGTCCAGGTCGGAGATGAGATCGTCGATGTCCTCGATTCCGACCGACAGTCGGATCAGGCCGTCGGAGATCCCGGCCTTGGCCCGCTCCTCGGGGGGCACCGCGGCGTGGGTCATCGAAGCCGGGTGCTGGATGAGGCTGTCCACGTTGCCCAGGCTGACGGCGAGGGTGGGAATGTCCACGGCGTTGGTGAACCGCATCCCGGCCTCGAATCCTCCGGCCACCTCGAAGGAGACCATGCCTCCGAAGCCGCGTGACATCTGCCGGGCGGCGACCTCGTGGTGGGGATCGCTGCGCAGGCCGGGATAGTGGACCCGGGCCACCCGGTCGTCGGCCTCCAGCCAGCGGGCCAGGGCCATGGCGTTCTCGGCGTGGCGCTGCATCCTGATCTCGAAGGTCTTGAGGCCGTTGGAGATCAACCAGGTGTCGTTGGGACTGGGGGTGACACCGAACATCCGGGTGGTCAGGCCCACTCCGGAACCACGGGGGGCCATGTAGTCGATGCGACTGGAGACGATCGCCCCGCCGATGACCTGACCGTGTCCGCTGATGTACTTGGTGGTGGAGTGGATCACCACGTCGCAGCCCAGGGTCAGGGGCCTCTGGTGGAAGGGGGTGGCGAAGGTGTTGTCCACGAAGACCCACGCTCCGTGCTCGTGGGCCAGCCCGGAGAGGTGGGAGAGATCGACCACGTCGAGGGTCGGATTGGAGGGGGTCTCCACGAACACCAGGTCGGGGTCGGGAAAGTCGGCGAAGGCCTGCTCCCACGAGGCGGGGTCGACCCGGCTGACCCAGTGGACCTCGATGCCCATCCTGGGAGCCATCACGTACCAGAACTTGAAGCTGTTGCCGTACAGGCCCCGCTGCACGATGGCCCGGCCGCCCGCCCCGATGTGTCCGAAGACCGAGGCCGCGGTGGCCGCCATACCCGAGGCCGTGCACTGGGCCACGACCAGCTCGGAGGGATCGACGTCGGGCGAGGCGGCGATCAGGTCGAGCCCCTCGAGGTAGGCGAGCTGGCGGTTCAGATGGGTGAAGTTGGGGTTGCCGCCCCGGGTGTAGGCGTAGCCGGGCCTCTCCCCGGCGAAGACGTCGGCGGCGGCCCGGGTGTCGGGGAAACCGAAGGTCGACGTCTGGTAGATCGGCATGACGTGGGCGTGTTCGGAGTGGTGCCCCTCGTCGATGTGGTTGACGAGGGTGCCCATACCCATGTCGGGACGGATCTCGGTCACTGGTGGTCTTCCTTCCGGTCTTCGGCGGTGCGCCGCGGGGTGAACGTTCGGGGTTCGATGTCGATGCCTTGACAGACGGACCGGCCGGGTCCGAGGAGGGGCCGGTCGAGAGGCTCGCCGCTCCTCATCGGGCGCCGGTGTCGGTCGGGTCGTCGGTGAAGGCGGCGAGGTAGCGGTCCAGCTTGCCGTACCGGGACAGCGAGGCCCGAAGATCCGCCTCGTCCAGTCCGGTGGGGGCCACCCCGGACGAGCGCAGGGTCCAGTAGATGTCGGCGGCCTTGTCGACCACCTCCAGCAGGTCCAGGGCCCCGGCCGGTCCGGCTCCGGAGGCCAGGGCGCCGTGCATGTGCCACAGCAGCACCGGACGACGTTGGAGATGGCGGGCCGAGTCGAGTCCCATCTCCAGGCTCCCCGGGGGGTGGAATCC
Source organism: Acidimicrobiales bacterium (assembly GCA_011051915.1). Classification (GTDB taxonomy): domain Bacteria; phylum Actinomycetota; class Acidimicrobiia; order Acidimicrobiales; family Poriferisodalaceae; genus DRKF01. The sequence continues at coordinate 8,248 of DRKF01000362.1, forward strand.
CTGGTAGCCGATGCCCTCGGGGAGGTGGAGTCGGGCCTCGCTCTGCATCGCCAGCAGGGTGTCGCTCAGGGTCCGGGCGTCGCGCATCTCGGGCAGATGGGTGAGGGCGATGAGGCGGGCCGGGTGGGTGTGGACGACCGCGGTGTGGGCGGGGCGCACCCGCTCGAGCACATCGTGGATGGCCAGGTGTGACGGCAGTTCGCTGGTGGGATGGTCGTTGCCGGCCAGCCACACGTAGCTGCGGGCGTCCTCGCACACCCGGTACAGGCCGACTCCGGCGCCGGGGTCGACGGCGATGTCGCGGGCCCGGGTTCCCGAACCGGTGATCAGTAGGTACCGGCCGGCGAGGCGGGGCACCTCGACGGGTAGATCCGTGGGTGTGGCCGTTGTGGCCGCCCGGCCCGCGAACCGCCCCCCGTCCAGACGGAGCGACAGGTTTCCGCCCGTGGCTTCGGACCATCCCAGCTCGGCCAGCCGCCGGCACGTGAGGGCGATGTCCTGCAGTTCGGGAACGTCCCCGAGGTCGGGCGGGCTCTCGGGGTCGGGTGGGCTGATGAGATCGGGCGGGCTCTCGTGGTCGGGCGGACCGGGAGGGTGGTCGGTCACGGGTCAGAATCTCCGGTGACGGTGGAGGTCGTAGGGGCTGAGCACCCCGGAGACGGTTATGACCCCCGCGACCAGTTCCGGCGGTGTGATGTCGAAGGTGGGGTAGAAGGCGTCGATGTCGTCGGTGGTGGTGGGGTGACCGACGACCGTGCGGACCTCGGCGGGGTCCCTCTCCTCGACCACGATGTCGTCGCGGCTGCGGGCCCGGTCGTCGCGTCCCCAGGCGAAGGGGAAGAACGGTATCCCGTGACGGTGGGCGACCACGGCGCTCTGGTAGGTGCCGATCTTGTTGACCACATGACCGTCGAGGGTGATCAGGTCCGAGGCGGTCATGAACACCTGGATCAGTCCACGGTCCATGACCGCGGCGGGCATGTTGTCGGTGATCAGTTTCACCGGTACCCCGACCTCCCGGAGTGAGGGAGCGGTGAGTCGGGCCCCCTGCAGGTAGGGGCGGGTCTCGGGCGTGTAGAAGACGATGTCCTTGCCGTCGCGGACGGCCATGGCCGCGGCCATCACAACCGCCGCCTCCCCGAAACAGTTGGTGAGGACCCCGTCGCCGTCGGAGATCATGTCGGCCCCGAAGCGGGCCCGTAGCCGGTAGTTGGTGTAGATCTCGCCGATGGTGGTGCGGATCCAGCCGGGGATGGTGGTGGTGGCGGGGATGCCGGATTCCAGCCCACTTCGCACCGCGGCCAGGAGATCGTCGAGGCGGCGGGCCATGGCGGTATTGGTGGGGCGGGTGGCCACCAGAGTGTCCCGGGCCGCCCGCAGCCGGATCAGGATGTCCTCATCGGACCCCGACTCCCGCTCGGCCCGGCGGGCGGCCAGGATCATGGCGTGGGCGGCGGCCACCCACGGTCCGCTGCCCTGGGTGACCATGGCCCTGATGGCCTCCGCCACCTCGTCGACGGTTTCACAACGGACGAACTCCCGGGCGAAGGGATAGCGGCGACGGTCACCGATGAGAACGGCGTCACCCTCGATGCGGGCCAGATTCTCCGGCTTGAGCAGGAAGGGGAGCAGGTCGTCGTCGATGGTGGTTTCGGACGTGGTTCGTGGCCCGTCGGCC
>DRKF01000363.1 GCA_011051915.1 Acidimicrobiales bacterium
TACCCCTGCTCTACGAGCTCGGAGACGACATGATGCCGGCGGAGGACATCCCACTGGACTCCCGGTACCTGGGCGACCCCGAGGCGGCCAAGGCCGCGGCTGAGGCCGTGGCCAGACAGGCCGGCTAGCCCGCTCGCGACCCGTCGGGACAGGCCACCGCTTCCCACCCCCGACCGCGGTGCCCCCGAAACCGGCACACCCGAAACCGGCACACCCGAAACCGGCACACCCGAAACCGGCACTGCTGCTGGGCTTCGCCCTATGCTCGGTACATGTCACGCGCCGAACACATCTCCCGCCTCTCGGAGCTGGAGCTCTTCTCCGGCTGCTCCAAGAAAGACCTCCAGCACATAGCCAGGGCCTCCGACGAGATCGAGGTTCCCGCCGGCACCGTGCTCATGGAGCAGGGAGCCGTGGGCCAGGACGCCTATGTGATCCTCGACGGTGAGGCCGTGGTGCGCCGGGGCGGCCGCAAGATCGCCACCGTCGGTCCCGGTGACTCCATCGGCGAGCTGGCCCTGCTCGATCACGGACCACGGACCGCCTACGTCGAGGCCACCACCGACATGAGGCTGCTGCACCTCAACTCCCGGGCGTTCAAGGGTCTCCTGGCGGAGACCCCCGCCCTGTCGCTGAAGCTCCTGGGAGCCCTGGCGTCACGGGTCCGGGACCTGGATCGCAAGATCTACGGCTGATCGAGGGGGTTCGGCGCCGCCCCGAGTTCGGGCCGGGTCGACCCCGAGTCGCCCGCGCCCGCCCCGGGAATAGACGTACCGGGCGATCCGAACCCCCGAAGCGGACACCCCGGTGGCCCGGGAATCCGAAATTCCCCACCGTGAGGTGCCCTCAACTACCGTCTGGGCCGTGACAAACCGCAGACTGAAGCCTCATCAGCTCGTTCTGGGCCTCGGCCTGGCCGTAGCCGTGATCACCGTCCTGTCCGGCGTGGCGGCCAGTGTTTTCGGGTTCGAGACCGATTCACCCATCCACCGCGAAGTCTTCGGCAACATCCCCGACCCCATGGTGGTGATCTTCTACACGATCATTCCCATGGTCCTGGTGTACGGAGCCTGGTCGTTCGCCCAGAGGGTCCGCAACTGGGAACGGGGCCAGCCCGACCGTAGGCCCACCACCTCGAAGAACTTCATGCGCCGCCTGCACGACTACCGGGCCGGGGTGCAGATGCGAACCCTCATGAGGGATCCGGCGGCGGGTCTCATGCACTCGATGATCTACTTCGGGTTCCTGATACTGCTGGGGGTTACGACAACTCTCGAGGTCGACCACCAGCTTCCCGAGGGCCTCAAGTTCCTCCACGGCGGGGTGTACCAGGGATTCTCTGCCGTGGGCGACGCCGCCGGGCTGATGTTCCTGGGTGGGGTGATGTGGGCCATCGTCCGCCGCTACGTGCAACGCCCATACCGGATCCGCATCAAGACCAAGCCCGAGCACGCGGCGATCCTGGGGGTGATGCTGGCTATCGGTGTGACCGGCTTCGTCACCGAGATGTTCCGTATCGCCGTGGCCGGACGCCCCGACTTCGAGAAGTGGTCCTTCGTCGGCTATCCCCTGTCGGCCCTGGTCGAGAACGGCGGCTCCCTGGCCGGCTGGCATCAGGCCATGTGGACCTCCCACGTCCTGGTGTTCGTGGCGTTCCTCCTGCTCATCCCCATCACCATGCTGCGCCACATGTTCACCTCACCGCTGAACATGTACCTGAGGGACCGCGAGCGGCCCAAGGGAGCCATGAGGGCCATGCCCAACCTCATGGAGACCGAGCTGGAGACCTTCGGCGCCTCCACCGTCGAGGACTTCACCTGGAAGCAGCTCCTGGACACCGACGCCTGCACCATGTGCGGCCGCTGCACCAGCGTGTGCCCCGCCCACGCCACGGGCAAGCCCCTGGACCCCCGGGAGATCGTGCTCAAGGTCGGCGAGGTCATGGCCGTCACCGCCCCCCACGCCCAGGTGAGCCCCCCGCTGTCGATGGATTCGGAGATCACCATCACCGCCGACAACGTGTTCGAGAGGGTGACATCGGACGAACTGTGGTCCTGCACCACCTGCCGGGCCTGTGACGAGATCTGCCCGGTCAACATCGAGATCCTCGACAAGATCCTCGACATGAGGCGCTACCTGTCGCTGATGGAGTCGGACTTCCCCGCCGAGCTGGGCAACGCCTACCGGGGTATGGAGAACAACGCCAACCCCTGGAACCTGAACAACGCCGACCGCGGCGACTGGGCCGAGAAGGTCCCGGGGGTGGAGATCGTCGATCCCTCCGATCCCTTCGACCACGAGTACCTCTACTGGGTCGGCTGTGCCGGTTCCTTCGACGACAAGAACCAGAAGGTGTCCGCCGCCACCGCCAAGCTCCTGCAGAGGGCCGGGGTCGACTTCGCCATCCTGGGGCCGTCGGAGATGTGCACCGGCGACTCGGCCCGGCGGTCGGGCAACGAGTACCTGTTCCAGATGCTGGCCATGCAGAACATCGAGACCATGGACTCGATGGGGGTGAAGAAGATCATCACCCAGTGCCCCCACTGCTTCAACACCATCGGCAACGAGTATCCCCAGCTCGAGGGCCACTACGAGGTGATCCACCACAGCGCCTTCCTCGAGGAGCTGATCGAATCGGGCCGTCTGGACCTCGAGGGGGCCCGCCTCGACGAACGGGTCGTCTACCACGACTCCTGTTACCTGGGCCGTCACAACGACATCTACATGGCCCCCCGCAAGGTCATCGGCTCCCTGGCCGGGGTGGAGATCGTGGAGGCTCCCCGCAACGGCACCAAGGGCATGTGCTGCGGGGCCGGTGGGGCCCGCATGTGGATGGAGGAGACCACCGGCAAGAAGATCAACGACGACCGGGCCCAGGAGCTGCTGGCCACCGGCGCCACCCGCGTCGCCACCGCCTGCCCGTTCTGCTACATCATGCTGGACGACGGGGTGAAGGCCCAGGGGGTCGAGGAGGAACAGGTGAGGGTGGCCGACATCTCCATCCACCTGCTCGACGCCATAGAGAGGGCCGAGGCCGGACCCATCCCCTCCCCCGCCGACCTGCTCTACTTCGACACCGAGGCCCGGGGCACCCCCGACTCGGGTGTGGCCGTGGCCATAGCCACCCGGGTCGCCGAGCCGGTCGAGGAACCCGACGGGGAAGGCACGGCAACCGAAACCGCGGATACCGACGAGTCACCCGGGCAGGCCGAACCCGACGACCTCAAGCGGGTCAAGGGCATCGGACCGGTTCTCGAGGAGTGGCTGCACACCAAGGGCATCACCACCTTCGAGCAGATCGCCGCTCTCACCCAGGAGCAGATCGACGCCCTGGAGGAGGAGCAGCACTTCCCCGACCGCATCGACCGCGAGAACTGGAAGGGGCAGGCCGCCGCCCTGGCCGAGGAGAAGAACCGCGCCGAGGGCTGACACCCTCCCTCCCCGGTGGGGGCGGACAACATGACGCAGTACCGGCCGTCAGCCGACCGGTCAGAAGTTCCCGTGGAACCAGCCCTCAGCCGACCGGTCAGAAGTTCTCGTGGTACCGGCTGGGAGTGGGGCCCCTCTGCCCCTTGTACTTCGACCCCAGACTGTCGGCCCCGTAGGGAACGTCGGCGGGAGTGGTCATCATCATGAAGCTGATCTGTCCGATCTTCATCCCCGGGTAGAGGGTGATGGGCAGGTTGGCGGTGTTGGAGAGCTCCAGGGTGATGTAACCGTCGAAACCGGCGTCGATGAAGCCGGCGGTGGAGTGGATCAGCAGCCCCAGACGGGCCAACGACGACTTGCCCTCTATACGGCCCACCAGATCGGCGGGGAGACCGATGCGCTCGGTGGTCGATCCCAGAACGAACTCGCCGGGATGGAGCATGAACGCCTCGTCCCCGGTGATCACCACCTTCTCGTTGAGGTCCGACATGTCGGCCTTCACGTCGATGATCCCCCGGGTGTGGTTGCGGAACACCAGGAACTCGCGGTCCAGGTGCACGTCGACGGAGGAGGGCTGCACACAGGCGTCGTCGAAGGGATCGAGGACGATGGAACCGGCCGCCAGGCGTTCCCTGATGGTGCGATCGGAGAGGATCATGACCCCGGGATGCTAGCCCCGGGCCACCCACGACCGCGAAGCTCGCCCCGGCCAATGGCCTTGAGAGAGCACCCCGCCGGGCGGCTACACTGTGCCTCCGGCCACCTCCACCGGTGGCCACATCCACACCCTGCGGGTGTAGTTCAATGGTAGAACATCAGCTTCCCAAGCTGATAACGCGGGTTCGATTCCCGTCACCCGCTCCACACGAAAGCCCAGGTCAGCGGGTATCTCGCAAACTCGGGCTGTGGAACCGACCGGGTTCCGGGCCGGCGGCGCGACCAGAAGGCCTGACCACGGTGGGCACAGGTGGGTGGCAGCAGGCCGTCCGGCAACATCGGGAGACTCCCGACCTATCACCATCAGGGGAGCTGTCGGCACCTCGGGAGGAAGGTCCCGGCCGACACGACATGCGGCACGACGACCGAAACCCGGGCGTGCTCGGTGCCGCCGAGTGAACCGGCCGCCGCCTTCGCGTCTGGCCGACGGCGAGCCGTTCACCGGCGAACTCGTTGCGGTCATCGACGAGACCGTGCCTGAGCTGGGTGCCGGGGTTCACTGTGTCCTCACGACCGCCATGACCCTCA
>DRKF01000364.1 GCA_011051915.1 Acidimicrobiales bacterium
CTGTTCGAGGTGGATCTTCCGCTGGCCCGCCCGCTGGTCACCTCCCGGGGGTCGATCGGCATCCGCCGGTTGCTCCTGGTGCGGATCACCACGGCCGAGGGTGTCGGATGGGGCGAGGCCGCTCCGCTGCCGGGCTTCAGCTCCGCGAGCCCTCCCGAGGCCCGGTACCGACTCGAGGTCTGGATGGAGGCCTGCCGTACCACGGGCACTGTGGCTCCCCTCCGGGAAGGTCCGCCGGTGGTGGCGGCCGCTGTCGAATCGGCTCTGGTGGATCTGGCCGCAAACGGATCGGGGATGCCGGTCTCGGACTGGCTGGCGTCCCGCCCGGGCCCTGGGAGAACCTCCTCGGCCGGCGTGGCGGTCAACGGAGTGGTCTCGGGGTCCGACCCCGGTGACGTGGCGACGGCCGCCGCCGAACTGGCCCGATCCGGCCACCCGGTGCTGAAGATCAAGGTCGGTGCCGATGGGCCCGACACCGACATCGAGAGGGTGAGGGCCGCCGCCCACGGCTCGGGGGGACTGCCACTGCGCCTGGACGCCAACGGGGCCTGGGACAGAGCCACCGCCACCACGGTTCTGTCGGCGTTGGGCGACAGCCACATCGAGTACGTGGAGGAACCCACCGCAGATCCGACCGCCTCGGCCGCGATGTGCGCCGAACTCGGACTGGGTCTGGCCCTCGACGAGAGTTGGCGGGATCCCCGGATCGGTCTGGCCCTCGCCCGGGCCGGCCGCCTCCACACCGCGGTGCTGAAGCCCTCGGCGCTGGGGGGACCGCTGACAACGCTCCGCCTGGCCCGGTCGCTCGCCGACCTCGGTGTCCGGATCGTGATCTCGTCCCTGATGGACGGACCGGTCGGCCTGGCCGCCGCCACCCATCTCGCGGCGGCGGTGGGCGGCGGGGCCCACGGTCTGGGCACCGCGGCGCTGTTCGCCTCCCGTTTCGATCCCTGGCTGTACCCCGTTGAAGGCCGCCTGTGCCCCCCCGGCGTTCCCGGACTGGGCACCGGGCTGAATCCCGCCGAAGCATCCGGGGTTCGGGAACTGGGCGGTGTCAGCGGTCCGATGACCCTCGACGCTCCGGCCTCACCGGCCCGTGGCCCCCGTCACCAGGGCCGGTAGTTCGGCCCGTCTCAGCTTTCCCAGGGCGGTACGCGGCAGTGAGCCCACGACAATCACATCCCTGGGGGCGCAGAACGCCGGCAGCCGTTCCTTCACGGCACCCCGGAGCCGTTCGAGCGAGGGGGGCGCGCTCCCGGGAACCGGAACGACCAGGGCCACCAGCTCCTCGCCCCACTCCGCCGAGGGCCTTCCCACCACGGCCACGTCACCGATCCCGGGCTGGGCGGCCAGCACCCGTTCCACCGTCGTGGGCCAGACGTTCTCACCCCCGGTGATGATCAACTCGGACTGACGCCCTTCCACCACCAGACGACCGGTCTCGTCGAGATGTCCCAGGTCCCCGGTACTCAACCAGCCGTCGGTGTCGAGAGGAACGGTTCCGTCCCGGTAGGCCCGCAGGAGCATGGGACCCCTCACCTCGATACGTCCGGCCACGACCCTGATCTCGGCGCCGTCGATCGGCACACCGTCGTAGACCACGCCACCACCGGTCTCGGTCAACCCGTAGGTGGCGACGGTGTTCCCGGGACGATCGACGGGAATCGCCGAACCGCCGAGCAGGATCCTCCGGAAAAGACCGGCGTCGATCCGATCCAGGGCGGTGGGCACGAGGGAGACCAGATTCGCGCCGGCGCGGGCTGCTTCCTCGACCCGATCGGCGTCGAATGCGTCGAGCACATCCAGACCGGTGCCGCTCAGCAGAGCCCGGACGACCACCCCGAGACCACCGACATGGGAGAGCGGCAGACAGGCCAGCCAACGGTCGGTCCGGGGGTCGACACCGAGACGCTCCGAAGTGGCTCGAGCCGCAGCCGATACGGCACCGTGGCTGAGAACCACCCCCTTGGGGGCGCCCGTGCTGCCGCTGGTCGGCACCACCAGGGCATCGCCTTTCTCGACCGGCAGCGGTTCCGGCAGGGAGCACTCCCCGGACCGGTCGACCAGGCGGGCGGGCCTCATGGCGTCGAGCAGAGCCGCCCTGGCCGCCGGCGGAAGTCTGGTGTCGACCGGCAGAACGGCGTCACCGGCGGACCACACCCGGAGCAGGGCCTCGACGAAGGCCGGACCCACTAGATCGACGGCAACCAGATCGGGCACAGCGGCACCCTATCGGTGGTGCGACCCGGCCCGGCCGTCCGTGTTCCACCAGTGGTCGATCAGCCGTTGACCGGGTGGAACGCCTCGGATGCCAAACTCGGGGGATGACCACCGAGAGACCAGCATCCGTCCCCACCACGATCCGGCCCGGAGCCGAGTGGGAGACCGCCGGCGAGTACGGCGACATCCTCTACGAACGGTCGGTGGATCCCGTCGGCATCGCCAAGATCACGATCAACCGACCCGAGGTCCGCAACGCCTTCCGTCCCCAGACCCTCTTCGAGCTCTCCGACGCCTTCAACCGGGCCCGGGACGACACCTCGATAGGCGTGATCCTGTTCACCGGAGCCGGGGACCTGGCCTTCTGTTCGGGCGGGGACCAGCGGATCCGTGGTGACGACGGCTACATCGGAGACGACGCTGTGGCTCAGCAGGGCGTGGGCCGGCTCAACGTCCTCGACCTCCAGATCCAGATCCGCCGCACCCCCAAGCCGGTCGTGGCGGTGGTTGCCGGCTACGCCGTGGGCGGGGGACATGTCCTCCACGTCGTGTGCGATCTGACAATCGCCGCCGACAACGCCCGCTTCGGTCAGACCGGGCCGAAGGTGGGCTCCTTCGACGGTGGCTACGGATCGGGGCTCCTCGCCCGCATCATCGGGCAGAAGAAGGCCCGGGAGATCTGGTTTCTCTGCCGTCTCTACGGGGCGGAGGAGGCTCTGGAGATGGGAATGGTGAACACCGTCGTTCCCCTGGCGGAACTGGAGGAGGAGGCCGTGCAGTGGGCCAGGGAGATGCTGGCGCACTCCCCCATGGCCCTGCGGATGCTCAAGGCCTCGCTCAACGCCGCCGACGACGGCCTGGCCGGCATCCAGCAGCTGGCCGGTGACGCCACCCTGCTCTTCTACCAGACCGAGGAGGCCCAGCACGGGCGTGACAGCTACGTCCGCAAGGAGAAGCCGGACTTCACCCAGTTCCCCAAGCGGCCCTGAGGCGAACCGGTCACCCAGTTCCCAGAACGACCCTGAGGCGAACCGGTCACCCAGTTCCCCAAGCGGCCCTGGGGCGAACCGGTCACCCAGTTCCCAGAACGACCCTGACAACCCGGCAGGAAGCCGGGTGGTTCAGCTCATGCCGTCACCGGAGGCCAGGGCGGTGGCGATCTCCGCCGCCACCCGGGCGTTGTTCTCCGCCAGGGCCAGATTGGCGGGGATGGAGCGACCCTCGGTCGCCGCCAGTATCCGGCCCAGTACGAAGGGGGTCACCTTCGGACCGGTCAGGCCCGCGGCCCCGGCATCGGCGAGCGCCTGCTCCAGGGCGGCATCGATGCGTTCGGGGTCGGGCTCGTCGGCCTCGGGGATCGGTACCGCCACCAGGATCCCCCCGCCGTAGCCGACCGGTCCGGTCGATCGGAACACCGCCGCCACTTCTCCGGCCGAGTCCACCCGGTGGGGAACGGGAAGGCCGCTGTCGCGGGTGTAGAAGGCCGGGAAGCGGTCGGTTCCGTAGCCCAGGACCGGCACTCCGATGGTCTCCAGGTACTCGAGAGTCCTACCCAGATCCAGGAACGCCTTGGCCCCGGCGCAGACCGTCACCACCGGGTACGTCGCCAGGGCCCCGAGGTCGGCGGAGACATCGCCCGTGATCTCGCTGCCGCGGTGGACACCGCCGATTCCCCCCGTTGCGAACACCTCTATGCCGACGACCGACGACAGGGCCACCGAGGCCGAGACGGTGGTGACCCCCACGGGCCAGCCCCGGCCGACGGCCACGGGCAGATCGCGGGCCGCGACCTTGGCCTTGCCCTCCAGCACCCGCTCGAGCTCCGCCTCGGTGATGCCCACCCGGGGCACACCCTCGATGATGCAGGTGAGGGCGGGGACAGCTCCGACCCCGCGAATGGCCCCGGTGCACCTGCGGTGGGCCTCGAGGTTGTCCGGCGCCGGGAGGCCGAGATTGGAGAAGATCGTGGATTCCAGGGCGACGACCGGTCGCCCCTCGCCCAGGGCCGTGGCCACC
>DRKF01000365.1 GCA_011051915.1 Acidimicrobiales bacterium
CCGGCCCGGATCCTGGCGGTGGGGGACATTCCCCGGACCCGCAGCGGGAAGCTGGCGGAGCTGGCCGTGCGCGAAGTGGTGCACGGCCGGCCGGTGGAGAACACCTCGGCCCTGGCCAATCCCGAGGCGCTGGAGCACTTCGTGGATCGGCTGGGGGATCGGCCCCGGGGGAACTGAACGAGGTAGCCCCGGGAGTGGGGGAGGAACCCTGGTCACGAGGGCCGGGTCCCCGGTGTCGTCGGGACGTACCTGCGAGCTGGGCGGCCGTCGGGGTCCCGCGGGCTCGATCAGTCGGGGCCGGTGTCGTACACCTCGGGGTGGTCGAGGGGGTGGTGCATCCACGAGATGAGGCCCCGCAGGGCGGAGTAGGCCTCCAGGCGGGCCGCGTCGGTGCCCTCGGCCTCGGCGTGGGCGAGGATCCGATGCATCTGCGACACCGTCTCCGATCCCAACTCCATCAGGGCGCTGCCCCCCGAGGTGGCCCAACGGGCCAGTATGTGCTGCACCACGGCCCCGACCGGGATGTCGAGGGCTTCGGCCAGGCCGCGGACCGTGACCATGGGATCGACAAGACGGTGGTCGGCCACCTGCTGCTTGTAGTCGGCGTCGGGATCGTCGGCCGGCCAGGGGCCGTTCCAGCGAACCAGGGGCACGGTCTCATAGGGGACGGGTGAGGGTGCCGGAGGCACCGCTTCGTCCCGCGGGGCGGCTTCGGGCTTGTCGACCATCGTCCAATTTGACCAGACCCGAGCTCCGCCGCCGTGACGGGGCTTCGGATCCCCGGAACGGGTTGCGATGGAGTTGAATGGGCCCATGACCGAGATCACCAGATGGGACGAGGGAGGGCCCTGGGCCCCGCGGTTCGGCTACGTGAGGGCTCTGAGGGTGGGTGACACCGTGATCGTCAGCGGTACGACCGGAACCGACGAATCGGGGAATCCGGCCGGACCGGGGGGATACGAACAGGCCCGGGCGGCCCTGGCCAAGATCAGGGAGGCGATAGACCACCTGGCCCCGGAGGCGGTCATCGTCCGCACCCGGGTGTACGTGACCGACATCTCCGGTTGGGAGGACGTGGGTCGGGCCCACGCGGAGATGTTCGGAGATCGTCCCCCCGTCTCGACCCTCATCGAGGTCTCGTCCCTGGTGAGCCCCGAGCTGGTGGTCGAGATCGAGGCCGAGGCCGTGGTGGTGTGACCTCCACGAGACCCCGGTTCAGTCTGAGGTTGAACAACGACCTCACCCTCGACCAGTACCGGGAGATCGCCCGGATGGCCGAGGCGGCCGGGGTGGAACGGTTGTGGATCAGCCACGACCTCTACGGGGCCTCGGCTCCCGCCCTGCTGGGCGCCCTGGCGGAGGCGACCGACCGTCTCGGGCTGGGCATCGGGATAATGAACCCCTACACCGTCCATCCGGCGGAGCTGGCGATGGCCGCCGCCACCCTGGCCGAGATGAGTGGAGGCCGCTTCGCACTGGGCCTGGGAGCAGGAGCGGAAGGGTTCCTGCGGACGGCGGGTATCAGGAGAACGCGCCCCCTGGCCACGACACGACAGGCCCTCCTGGCGGTCAGGAGCCTGCTGAGGGGGGACACACCGTCACCGGGGGGCTCCGAGTCGGCCTTCGGCTGGGAGGGGGAGCCTCGCCTGTGGCGCAGCCCCGGGGAGGTTCCCATCTATCTGGCGGCCACCGGACCGCGCATGAGGGCCCTGGCGGGAGAACTGGCCGATGGGGTGCTGGCGCTGGCCCTCCCCCCGGAGACGTACCCCGACATAGTCAGCCAGGTGGGGGCGGGGGTGACCGGCTCCGACCGGGAGTGCGGTCCCGATGTCCCTCTCTGCGTGTGGGTATCGGTGGCCCCCGACCTCGAGCGGGCCCGGGAGGCCCTGGCTCCCAAGCTGGCCCTCTACGGGCGGGAGATGAGCCCCGATCTGCTGGACCGGGTGGGTCTCACCCCGGGGGATTTCGGTCCCCTGGAAAGGGCGTGGCGGTCCGGCGGCACGAACCTCGGCGAGAGTCTCACTCCGGCCATGGAACGCCTGGCCGTGGTCGGTGACCCCGATCGGGTCGCCGGGCGATGCTCGGAGCTGCTGGTGACCGGAGTCGACCATCTCTCGTTCGGGCCGCCTTTCGGCACCGATCCCGTAGCCGGGGTGGGCCTCCTGTTGGACGAGGTGCTGCCCCGGCTGTGATCGGTGCCCGGTCCGCCCCGAGGCGGTGTCCGGTGCATGTCAACATGTGGCGGACGGCACACTAGGGTTGGCGGCCGTGAGCACTGCCGTCGCAGAGGTCGAGGTCCCCGGTCAGGGCGCGGACGAGGCCGACACCATTCTCTCTGATCTGTTCCTCATCAAGTCGCTCTCCGCCACGCTGATCGTACTGGCCGGGGTGATGCTGGTGATCACCCTCGCCTTCGCCGACGACTGGAACGGTGGCGGAACCCTCACCTACCTGGTGGCGGGTCTCTCGGTGGTGTTGGGCGCGGCTCTCATCTGGGTGGGGATACGTGACTGGTTCTGGTCGACGCGTGACGACCGGGCGGCCGGGAGCCGGGCCGCCGTGTATGTGGCCCTGGCGGCTGTGGCCCTGCTGGCCCTGACCTTCATCGGGTTCGACCAGATCCGTTCCGCCTTCGAGGTGGCCGCCCTCAAGAAGGAGGCGGGCAACAGGAGTCCCATCACCAGCGGTTGGGCCACCGTGTGGGGCCTGAGCGTCGGATCGATCCTGTTCCTGATTCCGACCCTCACCACCGTGGTCATGCAGAGGTCTCCTGACACCGCCCCCCGGGCGGGGCGGGTCTTCGCCGGTCTGGCGGCCCTCGGGTTCACCGTCGGTACCGCCGGGTTGCTCACCGCCTACGGCGGCGAGTGGGTTCCCGAGCTGGTCGACAACCTCGCCAACCGGACGGCGGCCGGCCTGCTGACCGGCTCGATCCTCGCCGTCGCCAGCCTCGGCCTCTCCCTCGTGTTCGGGGTCCTGAAGCTGGTCAATTTCGCCCACGCCCAGTTCCTGCTCATCGGGGCCTATCTGGGTCTGCTGTTCAACAGCGGCCTGGGCTGGAACATCTGGCTCTCGGTCATTCCCGCGGTCGTGGTCGGGGCCCTTCTCGGGGTCGGCAGCGACATCGTGCTGTGGAAGCCCATGAGGGAGAAGGGGATCACGGGGCCGACCCTGCTCATCCTCTCCGCCGGATTCGGACTGTTGCTCCAGTACCTGGTGCAGTTCATCTCCCGGGGCGACTCGTCCACCTACGACATCCCCCGGGAGCACCGAACACCCCTGTTCGGATGGGACAAGGTGCAGCTCACCCCCACCGAGTACACCCTGATCGTGACCTCTGTCGCCCTGGTCGTGGGAATAGCCCTCCTGCTCACCCTCACCAAGCTCGGCAAGGCGGTCAGGGCCGCCGCCGACAGCGCATCCCTGGCGGCCATCTCGGGGATCGACGTGAACCGGGTGATCCTCTACATCTGGATCATCGCCGGGGGCCTGGCCGCCTATGGTGGCGTGGCCGCTTCCCTGCAGTTCAACGTGGTCACGCCGATCCTGGGCATCCGGTTCATCCTGCCCATATTCGCCGCGGTGATCGTCGGTGGTCTGGGGACGGCCTACGGGCCTCTACTGGGCGGTCTGGTGGTGGGAATCTCCCAGGAGGTGGCACCGGTTCTCCCCTTCGTCTCCACGGAGTATCAGGAGGTCGTCGGTTTCGTGATTCTCATCGCCATTCTTCTCGTGCGGCCCCAGGGACTGTTGGGCACCAAGGAGCGGATATGACCAGCCCGGAACCCGTCTCCCCCGATTCCGGCGGGCCGCCGCCCCGCCGAGGCGCGGCGAGCCCTCTGGCCCGGATTCTCCCCGAGGTCGACGACCGGTGGATGGCCCACTGGCCGATGATGCTGCTGGGCCTGGTGATCCTCTACAACGTGCTGCCCGGGGCCTACGGCGAGTATGTGGTGAGTGTGGCGGTGCTGGGGTCGATGTTCGCCATCGGTGCCCTGGGGCTGAACGTCCACTACGGCTTCGCCGGTCTGCTGAACTTCGGTCATGTGATGTTCCTGATGGTGGGGGCCTACACCACCGCCCTGCTGGTCAGCGGGCGGGGCATGAACATCTTCCTGGCCATGTTGATCGGGGCGGTGGTGGCGTCGGTCCTGGGACTGGTGGTCGGGGCGTTCAGCCTCAGGCTCCGAACCGACTACCTGGCCATCGTGACCATCGCCATGGCCGAGATGGGCCGGGTGATCATCAAGAACTCCGGCAGTTTCCGGGTGGACCCTCTGACCGGTTCGGGCAAGACCATCGGCACCGGTGGGGTGTTCGGAGTCCAGAACTTCTCCTCGGGGTTCAACAGTTTCCTCGACACCACCCTGCCGTTCGTCAACTCCCACGCCTGGCAGCTGTTCATCTTCAACGCCGTGGTGATCACGATCATCCTCTACATGACGTGGACCCTCCGGCGATCACCGTGGGGTCGGGCTCTCAGGGCCATTCGTGAGGACGAGGACATCGCCGCCGCCCTGGGCAAACCCACCTTCCTGTTGAAGCTCCAGGCCTTCGCCGTGGGGGGATTCATCGGTGCCTTCGCCGGTGTCGCCTTCGCCCTCAACAACAACTTCATCGATCCCGACACCTGGCTGCCGATCTTCACCTTCCGAATCTGGATAGCGATGATCATGGGCGGGGCGGGAACCATCTTCGGACCTGTCCTGGGGGCCATGCTCCTGCAGTCGATTTTCTCCCTGGTGAGATTCCTCCCCAACATCGCCGCATCCCCGCTGTTCGGCTGGATCCCGGAGAGTCTGGTCTCCTCCAACCGGATCTTCGCCCTGCAGGGAATGCTGCTCGGGCTGTTGATCATGCTGGTCGTGATCTTCCGACCCCAGGGTGTGCTGGGCAGTCGTGAGGACCTGATCCTCGAGGGCACCTGATGGTCGAGCCCAGAGACCACACCCGCGGGGTCCCCGACCCGATTCTCCACATCGAGGGTCTGTCCAAGCGGTTCGGCGGAGTCCGGGCCGTCAACAACGCCTCCTTCGCCGTTCAGAGGGGCACCCTGACCTCCCTCATCGGGCCCAATGGTGCAGGCAAGACGACGCTGTTCAACCTGGTCACCGGATTCGACCGCCCCGACAAGGGCCGGGTCCATTTCGACGGGCACAACATCACCGGCCACTCACCCCCTGAGATCGCCCGCAAGGGACTGGTGCGCACCTTCCAGCTGGCCCGTGACCTCTCCCGACTCACCGTGTTCGAGAACCTGCTGCTGGCGGCCCAGCATCAGAAGGGCGAGAGGCTTATCGTCGCCCTGGTCCCGATCCCGATGTGGCGCTCCCAGGAGAAGGCCAACTCCGAGCGGGCCGAGGAGCTGCTGGAGCTGTTCAGGTTGACCCATCTCAGGAACGAGAGGGCCGGAAACCTCTCGGGTGGACAACGCAAGCTCGTGGATCTGGCCCGGGCCATGATGATGAGACCATCGATGGTTCTCCTCGACGAGCCGATGGCGGGGGTGAATCCGACCCTGACCGAGCAGCTCCTCGAGAGGATCGTGGCTCTCAGGGACGAGGGCCTCACCTTTCTGCTGGTCGAACACGACATGGACGTGGTCATGAGGGTCAGCGAGAGGGTGATCGTGATGGCCGAGGGTCGGGTGATCGCCGGTGGTACCCCCTCCGAGGTTCGCAACGACCCGGCAGTGATCGAGGCCTATCTGGGGGTGACCGTCGACCGTGAGGACTGAGGCCGAAATCGTCGAGGCCGATGCCGAACCGTTGGATCTGCCGGCCGATGCCGTTCTGGTGGCCGAGAACATCTACGGCGGCTACGTCAAGGGAGTCGACATCCTCCACGGGGTGTCGGCCTACGTGCGGGACGGGGAGATCGTCACGATCATCGGTCCCAACGGTGCCGGCAAATCGACCTTCCTCAAGGCCATCGTCGGGCTGCTGAAGCCCAGGGCCGGCACGGTGCGCTTCGCCGGCAACGACGTCACGGGTCGCCGCCCCCACGAACTGGCTCAGGAGGGGATGGGGTTCGTTCCCCAGACCGACAATGTCTTCCCCAGCCTCACGGTCCGCGAGAACCTGGAGATGGGCGGATTCCAGCTTCCCAAGGCCCGGGTGGAGGAGCGGATCGGGGAACTGTCGGAGCGCTTCCCGATCCTGGCGGAGCGCCGGGGACAGAGGGCGGGCACGCTCTCGGGTGGTCAGCGTCAGCTGCTGGCCCTGGCCCGGGCGATGATGCCTTCCCCCAGCCTGCTGTGCCTCGACGAACCCTCCGCCGGACTGGCGCCGATGGCGGTGATCGAGATATTCGAGTCCATCGAGGCCATCAGGGAGATCGGTGTGGCGATCCTGATGGTCGAACAGAACGCCAGCGTCGCCCTGGGGATCAGCAATCGGGGATACGTCCTGGACATGGGCCGCAACGCCCACACGGGTACCGGGACGGAGCTGTTGAGTGATCCGAAGGTCGCCGAGCTGTATCTGGGGGGATGACCCCCCTGGTCGAGTTCCCACCTCGACCCGACCCTGCAATGAGGCCCCGGTAACCGGCGGCCCTCCGACCATCGAAAGGGCCCCATGAGCGAAATCCTGGAGCGGTTGAGGGACAGGCTAGGTGATCGGGTCTCCGTGGAGAGGGAGGACCGGGTCGAACACAGCCACGACTACTGGGCTCTGACAGCTCTGAGGTCCAGCCTCGGGCAGCCTCCGCCGGAGGTGGCGGCAGTGGTTCGTCCCGCCGACACCTCTGAGGTCTCATGGGTCCTGGCCCAGTGCAACAGCACCGGTACCCCGGTGATCCCCTATGGCCTGGGATCGGGGGTCTGTGGAGCGATCGTCGGACGACCCGATGCGGTGGTCCTGTCCCTGGAGGGGTTGACCGGCCTGCGACACCTCGACGAGCACAACGCCACGGCCCGGTTCGGTGCGGGCACGAGGGGTAGCGACGCCGAGGCGGCGGTGGCGACCGACGGGTTCACCCTCGGACATCAGCCCCAGTCCATCGGGGTGTCGACCGTCGGCGGCTGGGTCGCCACGCGGGCCTCGGGTCAGTTCTCCACCGCCTACGGAAACATCGAGAACCTGATCACCGACATCGAGGTTGTTCTCGCCGACGGTCGAGTGCTCCGTACCGATACGGTCCCACGGTCTGCCACCGGTCCCGATCTCCGGCAGCTGTTCCTCGGGTCCGAGGGCACCCTTGGGGTGGTCACCGAGGTCGGGTTCTCCCTGATCCGGCGTCCGGAGTCGACCGCCGGGCAGGCATTCCACTTCCCGGACATGGATTCGGGCCTGACGGCGATTCGTACCGTGTTGCAGGCCGGATGGACGCCACCGGTGGCCCGGCTGTACGACTCCCGCGAGTCGCTTCACCATTTCCCCGAGAACTGCCCCGAGGATCGCTGTGCCCTGCTCTGGGTGCACGAGGGTCCGGAGGCCCGGGTCGAGGTCGAGATCGACGCGGTCTCGCGCCTCTGCCTGGAGCACGGGGCGGAGTCCATGGAGCCCACGACCGTCGACCACTGGTTCGAGCATCGGAATCGGGTCAGTCCCTGGGAGTCGTTCTTCGAGCGGGGCATCGTCCTGGACACGATCGAGGTGGGATGCAGCTGGGACCGGGCGCCCGAGCTCTACCACGAGGCGGTCAGGGCCTGTTCGCAGGTCGAGGGTGTCCTCAGCGTGAGTGCCCATTCGAGCCACAGCTACCGCTCGGGCACGGCCCTGTACTTCACCTTCCTGGCCCGACCCGGCGACAGCTCGATGATGGAGCAGAGCTACCTCGACTGCTGGGCCGCGGTGATGGGCGCCGTCTCCGCCGTCGGTGGTGTCATCTCCCATCACCACGGAATCGGTCGGGTCCGTCGCGGCTATCTGGTCGAACAGCTGGGCGAGGTCGGGGTCGGCCTGCTCCGGTCGGTGAAGAGTGTGCTCGATCCCCGGGGAATCCTGAATCCCGGCGCCCTCATCCCCGACGATTGAACCCCCCACAACCCACATCTGTGGCATCTTCCGCGCGCTATGTGGGGCGTTTGGTGGCATAGATGGGCGGGGCCTGGGATCTGTGGCATCTTCCGCGCGCTATGTGGGGCGTTTGGTGGCATAGATGGCTGAGGCTGGGGAAAAAAGGGGGAGGCCCCCTGGGCGGGGGCCTCCCTTGTTCGTGTTCGGTTGACGGGTCGTCCCCGGGGACGACCCGTCGGGCTCAGCCCTGGTAGGTGAGGATCTCGCCGTCGACCGGTGCCCCGGTGTCGTCGAAGCTCCACACGCTGTAGGTGGCGTTGGCCGGGACGACGTCGCCGTTGGCGTCGATGTCCAGGCTGGATCCGGCACCCACGTAGTCCACGTCGTCACCGTTGTGGGCGGCGTGCAGCAGATCACCGATCTCGTTGTAGGTGTACTGCATGCCGTCGTTCATGGTGGGACGGATGGCATCCCTGATGGCGACGGGGTCGTTGGAGTTGGCAGCAGCGGCGCTGGCCAGGCACATCACGGCCGCGTCCCACGAGAACTCGGTGAACGGGGCGGTGTCGCCACCGGTCTGCTCGTTGAAGTAGGTGGCGAAGGCGCTGAGGTCGCCGCCGGCGGGCTTGAGGCCCGACAGCCCGACGACGATGTCCTCGATCCCGGCGGAGGCATCAGGGGTGGCCTCGGCATCGGCGAGGAACACCTTCTGCACCGAGTCGGTATCAGCCTGATCGAGCTCAGTCATGAAGGGAATGAACTCCGGGCCGAACAGCACGGTGTAGATCACGTCGGAGCCGTCGGACACGACCTGGTCGACCTCGGCGGACATGTCGGTGGTGCCGCTGTCGATGTCGGTGCGGCTGTTGACCGTACCGCCGAGGGCCGTGAAGGCATCCTCGAAGGCGTTACCGAGGCCCACGCCGTAGGCATCGTTCTGGACGATGACGCTGGCGGACCGGTATCCGAGCGTGTTGTACAGGTAGTCGGCGGCAACCTGACCCTGAACCGCATCGGAAAGCACGGTGCGGAAGAAGAAGTCGTTGTCGTCGATGGTGGTCAGCGCCGGTGACGTCGAGCCCCAGGAGATCTGGGGGATCTGGGCCTCACGGGCAACGGCCACGATCGGGGTCGACACCGAGGAGCGGGCCTCACCGAGGATGCAGCTGGCGCCCTGGGCCACCAGCTTGTTGGCGGCGTCCACACCCTGGGCGGGATCACCGGCGGTGTCCTCGATGATGACGTTGACGTCGAGTCCGGCCTCGCGGGCCAGGTCGGCGACGGCCTGCACGGCTTCGACGGCGGCGGCGGTCAGTGACTCGAGTGCCGGGTCGGTGACCCCGTAGGCGAGTCCGAGGGTTACGGTCGGGATCTCCTCGAGGCCCGGACCGGCCATGGCGTCACCGCCGTCGGCGGTGGTGGTCGGGGCCTCGGTGGTCGGGGCCTGTGTGGTCGGGGCCTCGGTGGTGGATGCTGCTGTGGTGGCGGGCGCCTCCGAGCTGCTGCTGCTGTCGGTGCCCGAATCGCCGCAAGCCGCGGCGAAGACACCTAGAGCCAGCAGAAGCGCGAACACGCGTCCGATGGTGCTCCTGGACATTGAACCCTCCTGGATGGAACACGGATGAATGCCTGAGCATAGAGGTCCGGCGCCGGATTGGCTGCCCAGTTGGAGGTCCGGGACTAAACAGGGGAGAACCGGGACACCGGTGGTCCCGCCGGCGATACTCGGTCGCGTCGCTCGGGTCGGAGGGTCGGACTACCCGTTCTGCAGCCAGTCCCGGATGGGTTCCCAGACTTCCGCCCCGGGGTCGATCACATCGAAGTGGTCGAACGGAAGTGAGGTGAGGCGGACCCCGGACGCTCCGTCCTCCGTGTCCGCGGCAGGGCCGGTGAGGGGGGCGTCGGTGATCAGCTCCACGCGGTCCCCGCCGTCACGGGCGACGCGGCGGTAGGAAAGGGTCTGGCTGATCGGGACGTTGACATCGGCGGTCCCGTGTACCAGTAGCTGGGGCCGGCCGAGGGGGGCGAACAGTGCGGGAGAGCAGAGCCGGTATCTCTCCGGCAGAGCCTCGGGTGTCCCGCCCATCAGCAGGGTCGCGGCTCCGCCGCTCAGCTTCTCGTGGGCGGCGGCCACGAGATCCGCCACCGGCGCCAGGGCCACCACGCCGTCGACGAATCGATGACCCACCGAACCCCGCCGGGCCAGGTAGAGAGCCAGCTGACCTCCGGCGGAATGACCGATCACGACCACCCGCCGTGTCACCGGGGTCTCCTCGGTTCCCAGGTTCAACTCCATCTCCGCCACCGCCTCGGCGGCCGAGTCGATGTCTTCGAAGATCTCCGGCCAGCCCGATGTGAGGGACTCGCCGAGGCGCCGGTACTCGATGTTGGCCACCTTCCACCCCCGGGAGGCCAGGTCCCGGGCCATCGGGTGCATGAGGTCCGCGCCGTACCGGTCCCGCCAGTAGCCACCGTGGATCAGCAGGGCGAGTGGTGGATGACCGTGGGTGGTGGAGGGCGAGAAGAGCTCGATCCTCTGATCCCGGTGCGGACCGTAGGACAACTCGAGGGGTGCTCGGGGGTCAGCCATCGGATCCACCGGCTCCCGGCTCCCGGCCCGCCAGTCCGAGGCAGACGGCGGCTGCGGCCGCCCCACCCCCGAGTACGAGGGTCCGGGCCCCGATACCGCCCCGGGCACCCGCCGCCAGGGCGGCGAGCACGTCGGAGGTGTCGACCACGATGCCCTGGCGGAGGACGTCCTCCAGTTCGGATTCGGGCGCCTGGTAGAGCTGGTAGGCGAGCATCACGTCGCGGATCCCGAACAGCCGGGCCAGGTAGGGGGAGGCGGGATTCGCGGCCGGGTCGATCCCGAACACCCGACCCAGCAGGCGCGGTGCCAGCAGGGCGCCGACACCGACCCCGAGACGTAGACCGATGAGAATCTCCCGGGCTCGCGCCGGGGACACCGGGAGGAGCGACGGGCCACCGGAGGGCCGTTCGGCCCCGCCGGGATCGGGTTGTGATGCGGTGAACTCGTTAGACGGGACGGCGGTCATGTCGGTATCTCCCATGTCTGGTTCATGCGGCCCCGGCCGGTGATGGTCGGGGACCCTGGTGGCCCGGCGCGGTCGGTACGGGCCGTCATCGGGGCGAATTAGGCTGGTCCGGTCCCGGACCGGAGATTCGACTCCATGATGCCGCGAACGGCCGGTCCAGCCGATCGAGGAGGAGCAGGTGAGCGATTTCAGACCACCGGTGGCGGACATGATGTTCGTACTGGAGCATGTGGTGGGCCTCGTCGGGCTCCTGGATCGTCCGGAGTTCGAACACGTCGACGGTGACACAGTCGGTGAGTTGCTCACCGAGGCCGGTCGATTCATGGCCGAGCAACTGGAACCTCTCGACGAGGTCGGCGACCGGGAGGGATCCCGACTCGAGAACGGACGGGTGATCACACCGACCGGTTTCGCCGGGGCCTACTCCCGGTTCGTCGAGGCCGGTTGGAACAGCATCTCGTTCGATCCCGCCTACGACGGTGGCGGTCTGCCGTGGGTGGTGGGTCTGGCGGTCCAGGAACTCATGACCGCCGCCAACATGGGATTCGGATTGTGCCCGATCCTCACCCAGAGCGCGGTGGAGCTCCTCGACAGCCACGCCGACGAGGAGCAGAAGGAGACGTGGTTGCGCCCCCTGGTGTCGGGCGAGTGGACCGGCACGATGAACCTCACCGAACCCCAGGCCGGTTCCGATCTCGGGGCCATGACCACGAGGGCCGAACCGGCGGGGGACGGTACCTGGCGGATCCGGGGAACCAAGATCTTCATCACCTACGGCGATCACGAGATGGCGGAGAACATCGTCCATCTGGTGCTGGCCCGCACACCCGACGCGCCTCCCGGGACGCGGGGGATCTCGTGCTTCATCGTGCCCAAGTTCCTGCTGGACGACGACGGGAGGCCGGGTACCCGCAACGATGTGTCCGTGGTTTCCCTGGAGCACAAGCTGGGGATCCACGCCAGTCCCACCTGCGTCATGGCCTTCGGTGAGAACGAGGGTGCCGTGGGCTACCTCATCGGTGAGGTGAATCAGGGCATGAAGTACATGTTCACGATGATGAACAGTGCCCGTCTGTCGATCGGACTCCAGGGCCTCGGTGTGGCCGAGAGGTCGTACCAGCTGGCCCGCGACTACGCCCTGGAGAGGCGCCAGGGTCGGGCGTTGGGCTCCGACACCGCTCCGGGCGAGAGCTCGCCCATCGTCGAACACGGTGATGTCCGGCGGATGCTCATGACCATGAGGTCGCAGATCGAGGCGATGCGTTGCGTGATGTATGCC
>DRKF01000366.1 GCA_011051915.1 Acidimicrobiales bacterium
TGGAGATCCTGACCTCGCTGCCGTGGTACCGCGAGCACCGGATCGAGGCCGGATGGGAGGGCCGCATCGTCGATCGTGAGGACACGGCCTGGGGGCGGGTGGTCCGGGTACATCCCTTCCCCTCCGGTGACAAGCGGAGCCTCTGGCGACGGGGACTGTCCTTCCTGGGCTTCACCGCCCTGGTCACCGCGGTGGGTCTGCCCGGGAGACGGGTCGACGTGGTCCTGGCCATGTCGCCGCCACTGACCCTGGGACTGGCGGGCCGGATCCTGTCCCTGTTCCGGAGGGCCCCGCTGGTGTTCAACATCCAGGACGTGTTCCCCGACGTGGCCATAGAGGTCGGGGCCATGAAGGGAGACCGGACGATCGCGGCGGCGCGTTGGCTCGAGAGGTTCGCCTACGCCCGCAGCTCGGCGGTCACCGTGCTGTCGGAGGACCTCCGGCAGAATCTCCTGGCCAAGGTCGACGACCCGGCCAAGGTACGGGTCATCCCCAACTTCGTCGACGTGTCGGCCATCGTGCCCGAGTCCCGCCTCACGTCGTATCGCCGTGAACTGGGAATCGGCGACGAGCTGGTCGTGATGTACGCGGGAAACGTGGGCTTCTCCCAGTCTCTCGAACTCATGGTCGACGCCGCCCGGGCGCTGGTCGACCGGGAGGATGTCAGGTTCGTCGTCAACGGTGGGGGTTCCGCCCTGGAGGATCTGCGCCGCTCGGCCGGGGATCTTCCGAACATGATCTTCGCCCCCTATCAACCCAGGGAGCGTCTGGGGGAGGTCCTGGCCTCCGCCGATCTGCATCTGGTCCCGCTGAGGGCGGGACTGGCCTCCTCCAGCGTGCCGTCGAAGACCTTCTCGATCCTGGCGGCCGCCCGCCCCGTGCTGGCCAGCGTGGACGTGGGTTCCGAGGTCGCCCGGATGGTGGAGGCGGCCGGTGCCGGCACCGCGGTGCCGCCCGAGGACGCCGGAGCGTTTCGGGCCGCACTGGTGGAGCTTCTGTCCGATCGGGACGCCCTCGTCGAGTCGGGGAAGGCGGGTCGACGGTATGTGGAGTCCTGGTTGTCGCCCGCCGCGGTGGCCCGCGAGTACGAGAAACTGTTCCTGGAGATGGGGGCCGGTCGGGGGCGAGTCCACCGGTCGGGGTGATCCCCGCCGGCCGGGTCGGGGGGTGGAGCGGAATTGGACCGCCGAAGCGGTAACTTGAGCCTCCGTATGGCGAAATCATCATCGGCCAAGAAGGTCAACAAAGCAGCGGCCGCCGGAGGCGGACGGTCCGCGCGACGAAGCGATCGCAGCCTCATGTTCCCCGTGGCCATGGCCGTGGTGGTGCTGGTCGGAGTGGTCCTGGTCTTCCTGGGCCGTCAGGAGCGTGTCACCTCCTTCGACTCCAGTGCCCCCCAGCTCGGCGACCACTTCCATTCCACCTACGAGCTCTACGTATGTGGTGAGCAGGTCGATCCCATCCCGAACGACTCCGCCGACGACCGCACGGGTGTCCACACCCACGGCGACAGCCTCATCCACATCCATCCCTTCGTAACCACGGTCACCGGGACCGGGGCCAATCTGGGGGCGTTCTTCGACGAGGTTCAGCTCCAGTTCGACGACAACACGCTCGAACTGCCCGACGGTCGCATTCTCGAGTCGGGGAAGACCGAATGCGCTCCCGGCGAGCCCGGAGTCCTCAAGGTCTACAAGTGGGCCAGCGTCAGTGCCCAGGCGCCGCTGGTGTTCGAGGACAACCTCCGTCAGGTACGTCTCGACCAGAACCGGCCCGGTGAGGGCCAGCTCTTCACCATCGCCTTCATGCCCGAGGGCACACCCGTGGACGAGATTCCCCGCCCCGACGATGCCTACCTGCGTGAGTACATCGGCCTGCCCCCTGCCGACCAGCCCCTGGACGAGGCTCCCGACGGTCACGACGGCACCGGGACCGACACCGGTGGAGCTGACGGCACGACCGGGGATTCCAGCACCACCACCGGCGATACGACGACCACCACGGCCGGCTGAGGCGTGAAGGCCCTGGTGCTGGTGGGCGGGTTCGGCACCCGCCTGCGACCCCTGACCCTCACCGCTCCCAAGCAGATGCTGCCCATCTGCGGGAGACCCATGATCGAGTGGGTGGTCGAGCGTCTGGGCCCGTTCGGTGTCGACGAGGTGGTTCTCTCCCTGGGATATCGGCCCGACTCCTTCGTGAGCGCCTACCCCGATGGCCACTGCGCCGGTCTGCCGATCCGTTACGTGACCGAACCCGAGCCCATGGGTACCGCGGGAGCGGTGAGGTTCGCGGCCGACGAGATCGGCTTCGACGACACCTTCCTGGTGTTGAACGGCGACGTACTGACCGACCTCGACGTGGGGGAGCTGGTTCGCTTCCACCGGAAGGCGGGGGCGGCGGCCACCATCGCCCTCCACCGGGTGGAGGATCCCTCCGCCTTCGGCGTCGTGCCCACCGATGAGAGCGGAAGGGTCACCGCCTTCGTGGAGAAGCCCCCAGCCGGTGAGGCCCCGACCGACCTCATCAACGCCGGTACCTACGTGCTGGAACCCGAGGTCGTGCAGTCGATTCCGCCCGGTCGCCAGGTGTCCATCGAGCGGGAGACCTTCCCTTCGCTGGTGGAGCACGGCCGGCTCTACGCCATGGCCTCCGATGCCTACTGGCTCGACACCGGAACCCCCGAACTGTTCATCCGTGCCAACCTCGACATCATCTCCGGGGCCAGGGAGGGGATCGAGGTCGAAGCGGTGGAGGGCACGGTGCACGAAGGCGCTGACATCCGCGACTCGGTCATCGGAGCCGGCACCACCGTGGCCGACGGCTCTCACATCGAGGGCTCGGTCGTCTTCTCCGGTGTCTCCGTGGGCGAGGGTGCGATCGTGAGGGATTCGATTCTCATGCACGGGGTGCGGGTGGGAGCGGGAGCGCGGATCACCGCCTCCTCGGTGATCGGTGAGAACGAGTCCATCCCCGCCGGGTCGGTCATCGAGGGCCGGCGGATCCCCTCGCCCGACGAGGTGGCCCCATGACCCCGAGCCTGAGTGACGAGGTGGCGGCCCTGGCCGAGCTCGGGCCGGTGATGGTCACCGGAGGCGCCGGGTTCCTCGGATCCCATCTGGTGGACCGTTTGCTGGCGGCCGGTCACGAGGTCGAGGTCATCGACGATCTCTCGACCGGATCCATGGCCAACCTCGACGAGGCCCGGGGCACCGGTGGGCTCAAGATTCACCGATTCGATGTCCGGGCCCCCGACTTCACCGATCTGGTGGAGAACAAGCGACCCGGTGTCATCTTCCACCTGGCGGGTCACGTGGGCCGTCCCGGTTCCATAGCCGATCCGGTTTTCGATGCCGACGTGAACATTCTCGGCACCCTGAACGTGCTCGAGGCCGTCCGAGCCAATCCCGGCACCCGGCTGGTGGTGGCCGTCCACGGCCTGTTCGGCCGGGCCCGGGCCGTCTCCGGTCCGGTGGTCGCGGCCCGGCCTCCCGAGACGCCCAGTCAGGTGGCGGCGTACACGGTCACCGACTACGTCCGGGTGCATGGCGACATCTACGAACTGGACGCCCGCACCGTGGCCCTGACGAACGTGTACGGACCGCGTCAACAACCCGGGGAGGCGGGTCCGGTGGTGGCCAACTTCGTTCGATGGGCTCTGCGGGGGGAACCGCTCCGAGTCGACGGAGACGGGTCCCGGACCCGTGATCTGCTCTACGTAGACGACGCGGTCGATGCTCTCTTCCGCGCCGCCGACGCCCCGGCGGGGGTGATAGTCCCGGTGGGGTCGGGAACCACGGTGACCCTCGCCGCCCTGGCCCGACGGGTGGTCGAGCTGGCGGGGAGTGATTCGGTGTTGCAGGCCGCCCTGCCCCGGCGTTTCGATCGTGACGGGTCGGCGTTCCCCCTGGAAGCGGCGGCCGAGATCCTGAACTGGGCTCCGTGGACCTCATTGGACGAGGGTCTGAAGCTGCTTCTGGCTGCCACGGCGGTTTGATCCCCGCCGGAGGTCGGTGCCCGCCGTTCGGCTCAGCGAAACAGGTCCTCGGATGGATCCCTGACGATCTCGGCCCGGACCGAACTGCTGCGGAACCACGAGTGGTCGACGCCCCTGATCACGGCCACCGGGACACCCTCGGATTTGCCGCAGACGAGGTCGGCCGCCCCGGCCAGCTCGTCGACCACGGCGACCTCGGTCACGTGCAGCTCCCGCCCCAGTGAATCGGAGGCGCCCCTCAGGTCCAGGATGGCCCCGATACCGGCACAGCCGAGCGCCACGTCGGTGAGTCCCCGCCGCCACGGGCGGCCGAACGTGTCGGAGACTATGACCCCGACCTCGGCCGTGGTCAGGGCCCGGATGCGATCCCTGATCCGGCGGGCCGACCGGTCGGAGTCCTCGGGTAGGAGCGCCGCCTGCCCCCGTTTCATGTTCGACAGATCGATGCCGGCGTTGGCGCACACGAAGCCGTGACGGGTCTCGGAGATGATCAGCTCGCCCCGCCGCCGGAGGATCCGCACCGACTCCCTCTCGACCACCGGCTTGTGGGACAGAGGGTCGGAGGGATCGACGTCGACCACCGCCCCCTCGGCCTTGGAAACGATCTTCTGGGTGACGACCACGACGTCGTCGGTGGTGAGGGGGACTCCGTTGGCCGCCGCCGCCTCCACCACGACAGCGCCCAGGTCGGCACCCCGGTCGATCTCGGGAATACCCCTCAGGCCGGTGATGGTGAGGCTCATGGATTCGCCCTCAGGCCGGTGATGGTGAGGCTCATGGATTCGCCCTCAGGCCGGTGATGGTGAGGCTCATGGATCCGCCCTCCGAGGCTCGGGAATCGGACCACCCACGGACCTCAGCACCGTGCCCGCCAGGTCCGCGGACCGTCCCGGGTCGGTCATCATCGTCTCGGTGACCACGCATCTCATTCCCAGGTCCTCCACCGCGGCGGCGAGGTCGGCGTCCCGGGTGTCGATGACCATGGTCGCCGCCAGATCCCGGTAGAGGCGGGCCACACCGAGGGCGGAGGCCTCGTGACCCATCTCGGTGAGCATTCGGGCGGCGGGACCCTTGACGGCCTTCCCCCCGATGATCGGGGACACCGCCACCACCGACTCACGCCGGGCGGCGACGGCGTCCCGTACCCCGGCCACGGCCAGCACCGGCGCAATGGAGACCAGTGGGTTGGAGGGGGCGATCACTACGGATCGGGCGGTACGGATCGACTCGAGTACCCCGGGGGAGGGCCGGGCCGTACCGGCGCCTTCGAAGATGATGTCGGCCACGGATACCGAGTGTCGTCGGGCCACGAAGTAGTCCTGGAAGTCGATGGTCTCGCCACCGGGCAGGCCGATGACGGTCCTCAGGCGGTCGCCGGTCACCGGGATCAGTCGGGCGGACACACCCAGCGACGCGGTCAGCTCGGCGGTGACCGTGGCCAGATCGGCACCGGCTCGCAGTCGCTGGGTACGGTAGAGGTGGACCGCGAGGTCGCGGTCTCCCAGACGGAACCACGACTCGCCACCGAGGCGGGCCAGCTCGTCCATGACATTCCAGGTCTCGCCCGATCGACCCCAGCCGGTCTCGGGATTGACCAACCCGCCCAGGGTGTAGGTGATCGTGTCCAGATCGGGACTGATGTGCAGACCGTGGAGGTCGAAGTCGTCGGCGACATTGACGATCGCGTCACAGCTCCCCGCGGGTCGGACCGAGGTCAACCCGGACAGGAACCTGGCCGCACCCACCCCTCCGGCCAGGGTGGTGACCCGCTCACCGTCGTTCCGGGGGTTCCCGGGGGCGGTCGATTCGGGATCTGCGGCCTTGGGCTTCACCGTCGAATCCTACCGGTGCCGGCCCCGGGGATCCGAACCCGGTCGGGAGTCGGGGGATCGATGGTGCGGCCACCGGGCGTCGCACTCAACCGGCACGGCTCCCGGTCGGGAGTCGTACCGGCCGCTCATCGGACGGCGATGAGGCGGCGGCAGAATTCGGCGTACCGCGAGACCACCGAGGGCCAGGCGAAACGGTCGATGGTGTATCGGCGTCCCGCCTCGGCCAGAGCGTGTCTGAGGGCGGGATCGGAGAGCAGACGGTCCAGCCCGGCCTCGAAGGAGGGATAACCGTCGAAGGCGATCCCACCGCGACCCGATTTGATGTGTTCGACGGTGGCGGCACAGTGCGCATTGACCATGACCGGACGCCCGGCCAGCCAGGCCTCGGGAACCACGATGGAGAACGACTCCATGGCCGAGGGGTTCACCACGATCTCCGATCCGGCCAGGAGGCCCCACTTGTCGTCCTCGTCGACGGCGTCGGTCACGATGATGTCGGGGTGGGGATCGAGCCGTTCGTTGGCCGGACCGACGAACACCAGGGCCAGTGGGCCCCGCCGGCGGGCCTTGTACTCACGGAAGAAGGCGTCCAGGGCCCGGGCGCCCTTCCCGTTCTCCAGTCTTCCCAGACACATGATGTAGGGCCGGTCGCCTATGCCGAACCTCTCGCGGGCGGAGGCCTCGGCCCCCGGTGGGATGTCCACGGGATCGACCCCGAGGCCCAGGACCACACTCGGCTTGTGGGCCACCGGGAACATTCCCTGGACCAGATCGCGCTCGGCTTCGCTGTAGTAGCTGATGGCTCGGGCGCTCACGTAGGTGCGCTCGATGGTCCCGAGGTGGAGGGCGGGTTCGTCGTGGGCGGCACCGTGCAGGATCGAGCGTTCGGGATTGGCCGCGATGCCCTCCACCGTGGGCCAGAACAGGTATGGGCCCAGGGCCAGCAGATCGGCGTCGGAGGCGGTGGCGGCGGCGATCATGTCCGGGTTCACGGGGCCCTGCATGTCGATGTACATCTTCTGGCCCACACCGTCGACGGTGGTCGGTGACTCCTCGACCCGGACCGCTACGTTGCCCCAGGCGGGATCACGGCCCGACACGGACTCGAAGCGGTGAACGGTCACCCCGTTGATCTCCGTGGTTCCCGGCTCCTCCAGATCGGCCCAGTCCACGGCCGAGCGGGCGCAGGTGGCAAAGGCCTCCACCTCCCAGCCGGCCAGGGACACCAGATGCTCACCCAGCTGGCGGAGGGCCCGTTCGGCTCCTCCGATCGAGGTGTCGCCGTATCGGGGCACGACTATTCCGAGTTTCACGGTGAGCTCCCCGCGGTCACGGCGGTCGGCGGACCGTCGGTGGTCTCCCCGGCCAGCCGGCTGAGTACCTTCTCGAAGGCGGATTCGGCGGCGTCGGGTCCGAGAGCGGTCAGGCGGTTCCGGCCCGCCTCGATCATCCGGCGGGCGAGATGGCGGTCGGAGAGAACCCTGCCGACCGCCGTGGCCACGAGATCGGGTGAGGACCGGGGGAGTACGAGAGCCGCCCCGCCGGTGGTCTCGGGCACGGCGCCGGCGTCGAGGGCCACCACCGGTAGGCCGGCCGCCATCGCCTCGAGCAGCGGCATGGCGAAACCCTCGTGGCGGGACAGGCACACGAAGACGTCGGCCTCGGTGTACTCGCGGGCGAGTGCCTCGTCGTCGACGGTTCCGGCGAAGGACACCGCACCGGCGACTCCCAGTGATCTCGTGAGGCGATCCAGGGATCTCCGGTAGCGGGGAAAGGAGTCCTGGCCCACCAGACGCAGGCGGAGATTCCGGACAGCGGGGTCGGAGGACCGACGGGCGGCCGCCACCACCTTGATCAGGTCGTGCTGGGCCTTGTTGGGTGCGACACGCCCCACGAAGAGCATGGTGGGCGGCCCCGGGTGGCTGCGGCCGTGTCCGCGGTGGTGGCCCGACAGTCGGGCATCGATCATGACCGGGGCCACCGCGGTGGGCGAGTAGCCCAGCTTCTCCAGTTCCAGGCGGTTGAACTCCGAAACCCCCACACCGATGTCCACCCGCCCGGCCAGGTTCTCGAGTTGGCGGCGGGCCTCGGCCAGATCAGGGATGATGTCGGGATCCCAGGGTGCGAGCAGCTCCAGGGGGGTCAGATTGTGATGGTGGAGGATCATGGGCTCGGGCCGAGCGGCGACGAAATCGGCCAGGGGTGAGCCGGTGGCCATGTGGTAGACGTTCACGACCCTTCCCGGCCCCCGGCGGGCCTCGTACTCCCCCCACGGACGGGTCAGGTGGGAGGTGGCCGGATGCGACGATTCCACGAAGACCTCCGAGCGGCGTCCCCGGCGCCGCTGAGCGTCCCGGGACCGCAGGACGTGACCCCCGACACCGTCGGAGGGGTACACGGCGGGTACGAAGTGGTGCACCGCGTCCCAGGGTGATGCGGAGACCGGGCCGTTGCCCCCACTGTGTGCCGCGCCACTCACCATTTCAGTGCCCACCTAGAGGGCCGGTGACCGACTCGATGGCCTCGATGTAGGCGGCGGCGGTGCGGTTCAGGTCGAAATCGGCGGCCCGGCGGCGCCCGGCCCGAGCCAGCTCGGCGGCCAGGGCGGGGTCGGACACCACCCGATCGATCGCCGTGGCCACCAGATCCGGTTCCTTGGACGGGAGGAGGATCCCGGCCCCACCGAGAGTCCCACCCACGGCTGAGGAGTCGAAGGCCACGACCGGTACGCCGTGGTGCATGGCCTCGACGAGGGGAACACAGAACCCCTCGTGTTCGGAGAGGCAGACGAACACGTCGGCGTTGGCGTAGTGGGCGGCGAGCATTCCGTCGGAGATGGCGTCGTGGATGGTCACGGCTTCCTCCAGGCCGAGGGAGGTGATCTGATTCCTCAGGGCCTCGCCGTAGCTGGCGAAGCTCTGGGACCCCACCAGGTGGAGGTGGGCCTGGGGGTCGTAGGCCCGCCGGTAGAGGGCGAGGGCGGACACCAGATCGTGTTGGGCCTTGTTCGGCACGACCCGCCCGACGAACAGCAGCTGGGTGCCCCGACGGGAGCGTTGGAGTGCCCGGGCGGCGGCGGGGTCCGAGGCGTGGCTCAGAGCGGCCGGATCGAACAGGACCGGCACGCTCACGGTGTTGCGGTAGCCCAACTCGAGCAGCTCGGTCCGGTTGAACTCCGAATCGGCGATCGCCAGATCGCAGATGTCGGCGTATCGGGCCAGTTGATCGCGGCCCAGCACGATCTCGGCGCCGACACCGGGCTCCCAGCGGTCGAGCATCTCCAGGGGAGTGATGTTGTGGTAGATCAGGATCCTGCGGCCGGGCCGTTCCTCGAAGTACTCACCGGCCAACCCCCCGATGGAATGGTGGTAGATGATCCACGAGTCGTCGTCGGGGACCTCGGTCATCGACCGGGTGGATCCCAGCAACTCGTGGTGGATGACCTGGGCGAAGACCTCCGATTCGACTCCCCGACCGCGGAGCGCGTCGCGGAGCTTGATCGTGTGGTTGCCCACCGCATCACGGGGGGCGAAGGTGGGGAGGAGCTGGTGTACGGCAGGACCGCTCAACGAACCGAGGCCGATATCAACCAGGGGCCGGTGTCCCCCTGGGGGCGGAATGCTGCGCTCGGGCGGGCTCCCGACACCACCAGCAGGTGATTCCATGTGTCGGGATGGAGAGGACGCCCCGGGGAGAGGTCGGATGTGACGGGGTCCACCTCGCCGGCCCACTCGGAGGGATCGGCGGCGACGATGACGATCCGGCCACCGGGACGCACGGCCGCGGTGGCGAGCTCCACCATCAGGGCCCGGTCCTGATTGGACATGGTGTCGGTCACCCCACCCAACACCACCGCATCCAGAACGTCCGATGCGCAGGCGGCGAGGTGGTCCAGCATCGGTTCGGTGCGTAGCTCGACGTCGTCGGTGATCGTCGTGCCGTCGAGCCCGTAGGCGTCGATCCCGGCGGCCACCAGCTCCGAGACGATTCGGCCCTCACCGGCGCCCCCCACCGCCACCCGGCCGCGGTGCTCACCCAGAGCCTCCACCACCGCGGGTACGGCCGGGTCGGGGATCGGGGAGGTGAGCTCGGCGAGGGCTCGAGCCAGGGCGGGAGTCGCCCGACCGAGGGCGCGCTCGGTGTGTCCGACCCTCTCGGTGAGGGATTGGAGCTCCTCGTTCAGCATCCGGAGGGGGCGGGTCATCTGCACACCCAGGGCCGTGACCTGCCGGGCGATGTGGAGGTGGTACCAGGCGGTGGACTTCTTGATCGTCGTCTTGACCAGGGCGACGGGCCGCCGGGCCGACGAGGTCGGTGCCTCGACGTTGATGAACGCTGCGGTCTCGACCGCTCTGATGGCCCCGTCGATCCCGGTACGGCGGAAGGTCAGGGGTGCGAACCGGTTGAATTCCTCGTCCAGGTGTTCCAGCAGCTCGGGGGGAAACTCTCCGCTCTCCCTGCGCCGTTGAGCCTCGGCCTCGATCTCGGCGACCACCGTCTGGAGGTCGATTCCCGACTCCGGGACCTCCCCGGAGTCGGGATGGTCGTCCCCGTGGCTGTCCTCGAGGGGGCTGTCGTCGGCTCTGGATCCGCCGGCCGTCGAGGAGCGATCCGGAACGGAAGGCTCGGGGGATTCGCTCATCGGTCTCCGCTCGTCGGGGTCACGGGGGAATGGGGTCCGGCTGGGTAGCGTAGCGTTCACGATGCGTGTGGCTCTGGACACCACCCCGCTGCTGGGAACCCGGTCGGGAGTGGCCGAGGTGGTCTCCTCGACCGTGGCCGCACTGTCGGGTCTGGGCGCCGGCCCGGATCTCGTCCCCTACACGGTGAGCGCTCGGGACACCTCGGGGGCCGGTGTCGGAGCAGTTGCCGTTCCCTGGCCGGCAAAGGTGCTCATACCGTGGTGGTCGCGGGTGAGGCACCCGCGGCTCGAGCGGTGGACCGGCCCGATCGACGTGGTGCACGGAACCAACTACGTGGTTCCGCCCACCGCAGCGGCCACGGTGGTATCCGTGTACGACCTTTCCTTCCGCCACGACCCTGAGAACGCGGTCAGCGCCGCCAGGTGGTTCCCGGCCGCCGTCAGGACCGCGGTTCGACGGGGAGCGGTGGTGCACACCTGTACCGAGGCCGTGGCCGAGGAGTTGAGGGACTGGCTGCCCGAGGCGGAGGTGAGGGTGATTCCGGCCGGGGCCCCCGATTTCTCCCGGCCGGCGCAGGGAGGGGGTGGTGAGTCCGAATCGGGGCCTCCGTACCTGTTCGCGGTGGGGACGGCCATCGCCCGCAAGTCCTTTCCCCTGCTCATCCGGGCCTTCGGGGCCGTGGCGGCAGAACTGCCCGGGGTGGAGCTCAGAATCGCGGGCTCTCCGGGCCCGGCATCGGAGGCGATGGCCGCGGAGCGGGAGCGTCTGCCGCCCCACGTCCGTAGGCGGGTGCATCTGATGGGGCGGGTTTCCGGGGCCGACAAGCAGAGGCTGTTGGCGGATTCGTCGGCCCTGGTGCATCCCAGTGTGTACGAGGGATTCGGGTTCCCGGTGCTCGAAGCCATGGCCGCGGGGGTACCCGTGATCGCCGCCGACGATCCGGCCGTGGTCGAGGTGGCCGGGGACGCCGCCCTGTTCGTACCGAGAGGTGACGAGGCCGGCCTCGCCGAGGCCATGAAACGGGTCCTGGAGTCGGGGCACACCCGGGCCCGGCTGATGGACGCAGGGCGGCTGCGGGTGACCCGGTTCACCTGGGAATCAACCGCCACGGCGCTGGTGGACCTGTACGCGGATCTGGCCGGGCGGGCCTGAACGGGGGTCCCCGGTACCGTTTTGTCCGGCCCATGGCCCCGGGCCGGGGGGCCGCACAGCTATTCTCGACCGGGTCGGTGCCGACGACGTTGTCTCCGAGAGCGTGTCGCCTCCCGACCGCAACCCCCACCACGACCCGAGGTTTCTCCCGTGCCATCAGCGTTGATCACCGGTATCACCGGTCAGGACGGCCAGTATCTGGCCGAGTTCCTCCACTCCATGGACTACGACGTCTACGGAATGATCAAGGGTCAGCAGAATCCACGGGCCGAGATCATCAAGACCGAGATGCCCTACGTGGAGCTGGTATCGGGAGATCTGCAGGATCTGTCCTCGTTGATCGCGGTGCTCGAGTACACCCAGCCCGACGAGGTCTACAACCTGGGTGCCATCAGCTTCGTGGCCCTGTCGTTCAAGCAGGCCGAGCTGACGGCCAACGTCACCGGCCTGGGGGTGCTGCGCATGCTCGAGGCCATCAAGCTGGTCGGCGGGGCGGACAATCCGATCCGCTTCTACCAGGCCTCCAGCTCGGAGATGTTCGGCAAGGTCAGGGAGACCCCGCAGAACGAGGACACACCCTTCTACCCGCGCAGCCCCTACGGCACCGCCAAGGTGTTCGGCCATCACACCACGGTCAACTACCGCGAGTCCTACGGCCTCTACGCCTGTTCGGGGATTCTGTTCAACCACGAATCACCCCGGCGGGGCATCGAGTTCGTCACTCGCAAGGTCACCAACGCCGTCGCCCGGATCAAGCTCGGGATGCAGCACGAGTTGGTTCTGGGCGACCTCTCCCCCAAGCGGGACTGGGGCTACGCCGGGGACTACGTGAAGGCCATGTGGGCCATGCTCCAGCAGGACGAGCCCCAGGACTTCGTGATCGCGACCGGTCGGACCCACTCCGTGGAGACCATGGTGGAACTGGCCTTCAAGGCCGTCGGCATCGACAACTGGCGCGACTACATCCGTCAGGACGAGAGGTTCATGCGTCCCGCCGAGGTCGACCTGCTGGTGGGCGACTGCTCGAAGGCCAAGGAGATCCTGGGCTGGGAGCCCGAGGTCGATTTCGAGCAGCTGATCGCCATGATGGTCGAGAACGACATGGCCCTCGAATCGGCGAAGGCCGGTAGACAACCCTGAGACTCGAATCGGCGAAGGCCGGTAGACAACCCTGAGACTCGAATCGGCGAAGGCCGGTAGACAACCCTGAGACTCGAATCGGCGAAGGCCGGTAGACAACCCTGAGACTCGAATCGGCGAAGGCCGGTAGACAA
>DRKF01000367.1 GCA_011051915.1 Acidimicrobiales bacterium
CTGGACCACGAGGAGGTCACCGCCCACGCCCGGAGGGCCCTGGCTTCCTACAAGATCCCCCGGTCGATCGAGTTCGTCGCGGAGATCCCCAAGACCGGCTCCAACAAGATCCTCAAGCGGGAACTTCGGGCCAAGTTCTGGGACGGTCACGACAACCAGGTCGGGTCCTGAGATGTCCCCCGGTTCGGCCACGGGGTCGGGAGGTGGCCCGGTTCTGCTCATCCACGGCTTCACCGGGTCGGCGGCCTCCACGTGGCGGCCGACGGGTCTGATCGACCTTCTGGCCGAGTCCGGTCGCGAGGTACTGGCTCCCGACCTGTGGGGTCATGGCCGCTCGGAGATGAAGTCCCACGATCCCGCCGACTACGCCGATCTCGAGGCGGAGCTGCTGACCCTCCTGCCCGGGGACCGTCCGGTGGACGTGGTGGGATTCTCCGCCGGGGCCCGCATCGCCCTGGTCATGGCTGCTCGGGCCCCGACCAGATTCGGACGCCTGGTGGTGGCGGGGGTCGGACGGAACCTGTTCCACTCCGATCCGGGCCGCTCGGAACTGATAGCCAGGGCCGTGAGCGGGGAGGCCGCCGCCGACGACGTGGTCGGCCAGGCCTTCGCCCGCTACGCGTCGCAGCCCGATCAGGATCCCCTGGCCCTGGCGGCGTTTCTCCGACGGCGTACTCCCCCACTCGGTCCCGACGAACTGGCGCGGGTCGAGCTTCCGGTCCTGGTCGCTCTGGGTGACGACGACTTCGTGGGTCCCGCCGACGAGCTCATCGACGCCCTGCCCGATGCCAGGCTGCGCACCCTCAGGGGCACCGATCACTTCGCCACCCCCAAGAGTTTCGACTTCATCGACGCCACCTTGGAGTTCCTCGGCGCCGCCCCCTGATCGGGGCGAGTACGGTCGATACCGGACACGGGGCGACGACGAAGGGGATCGACGGTGAAGGTAGCGGTGATAGGGGCGGGTTCGTTCGGTACGACCATGGCCTCCCTGGCGGCCCACAACGCCGACACGACCATCTGGGCCCATCGGGAGGAGGTGGCGAACGCCATCGACCACCACCACGAGAACCCCGCCTTTCACCCCGGTGTCCGCCTGCCCGACAACCTCAGGGCCACCCACGATCTGGGGGCCTGCCTGAACGGGGCCGATGCCGCGGTCATGGCGGTACCCACCCAGTACATCCGCTCGGTCATGGAGAGCGCCGCCCCCCACATGCCCCCCGGGATCCCGATCATCTCCCTGGCCAAGGGAATCGAGATCGGATCGTTGCTGCGGCCCACCGAGGTGATTCGCCAGTCGCTGCCCGACTGGCCCGAGGAGTGCGTGGGGGCGCTCAGCGGGCCGAATCTGGCCCGCGAGATCATGGCCGGCCTTCCCGCCGCCACCTCGCTGGCCTTCACCGACCCCTCGGTGGGTGAGCGGCTCCAGGGGCTGTTCGCCACCGACGTGTTCCGCATCTACACCAACTCCGACGTGATCGGCTGTGAGATCGGCGGGGCGTACAAGAACGTGATCGCGGTGATGGCCGGTATGTCCAACGGCATGGGCTACGGCACCAACGCCGTGTCCTCGTTGATCACCCGCGGACTCGTCGAGATGACCCGACTGGGTGGGGCGATGGGGGCCGACCCCCTGACGTTCCTGGGTCTGGCCGGTGTGGGCGACCTGGTGGCGACCTGCACCTCGACCCAGTCCCGCAACCACACCGTGGGTGTGGAGTTGGCCAAGGGACGGCCGATAGACGTGATCGTGGCCGAGATGAACATGGTGGCCGAAGGGGTCAAGAGCGTGGAGGGGATACTGGCCCTGTGCGAACGCCACGGGGTCCGCGGCCCGATAGCGGCGATGGTGAAGTCCGTACTCGACGGTGAGATCACCGCCGATCAGGTGGCCACCGCTCTGGTGTCGCGCCCCCCGACCAGGGAGTTCCGCGGAATAGGAGACTGAGCCGGCCGGCGTGGTCCGTCGAGGCCGCCGGAGGGCCGGGGAGGGTGAGGTTCAGTCCGCCCTCAGGCTGCGGCGAACCCGCTTGCCGGCGGGAGACACGGGAAGCTCGTCGGCCAGCACGAACTCCGAGGGGCACTTGTAGCGGGCCAGGTTGCTCCGGCAGTGTCGGTCCAGGTCGGCCGGGTCCAGCTCGGCTCCGTCGCGGGGGCAGACGTGGGCGACGACCCGCTCACCGGACCTGTCGTCCTCGGCTCCGACCACCACGGCCTGCCCCACTCCCGGGAAGCTCATCAGGACCCGCTCCACCTCGGCGGGAAACACGTTGAACCCCGAGACGTTGATCATGTCCTTGGCCCGATCGACCAGGTACAGGTAGCCCTCCTCGTCGGCGATGCCGACGTCGCCGGTGCGCAGCCATCCCTCCTCGGTCAGAGATGCGACCGTGGCTGCCGGATCGTGCCAGTACCCGGGGGTGACATTGTCCCCCCTCACCCAGATCTCGCCGCGGTCACCCACGACGACGTCCTGACCGGACTCTCCCACCAGACGCATCTCGACCCCGGGGACCACCCGACCGACGGATCCGGGCCGGAGGGGCAGACCGGCACCGGTGGACACGATGCCCGAGGTCTCGGTGAGGCCGTAGCCCTCGGGCAGGTCGAGGCCGAATCGCTCCTTGACGGCCAGGCGGGTTCTCTCGGGGAGGGCGGCGCCACCCGAGGAGACCGTCACCACCGAATCGAATGCCGTGGGCGGTGCACCCTCCACCGCGGCCCAGGCGGCCCACATGGGCGGAACCCCCGTGACCAGGGTGATCCGGCCGTCGGCTATCACCTCGAGACTCTCGGCCGCATGGAAGTGTGGTAGCAGGACCAGGGAGCCACCGGCCCGCAGCACGGTCCCCAGGGTCACGTTGAGGCCGAATATGTGGTGGAGGGGCAGCACACCCAGGGCGACGGTGTTCTCGTCGGTGACTCCGGCGGGGTTCTCCAGCAACTGGGTCTGGGTCGCGGCGAGATTCCCATGGGTGAGCATGACGGCGCGGGGGCGTCCCGAGGTTCCGCTGGTGAGCATGAGCGCCGCCAGGTCGTCGTCGGATCTCCCGATCGGGGCGAAGACGGCGCCGGTGGTGGTGAGTTCGTCGGTCCCCGGTACCGAGGTACCCGAAGGGGTGGCGACAGGTGTACCGAGCAGTGAAGCCAGGGCGTCTGCTCCGGCCGGCCCGAGGGCCTCCCCTCCGGCCAGGGTGAACACCGGCTCCACCAGCTCCAGCTCGCGTTCGATCTCGGCGGGGGGACTCGTGGGGTCGACCGGCACCAGGACGGCCCCCGCGGCCCACACCGCGAAGGCGCCCACCACGAAGGCGATCTCCGTACCGGCCATCAACACCACCCGGTCGCCGGGCCGTACTCCCCTGGCGGCCAGCCCGGCGGCGGTCTCCGCCACCCGACGCCGTAGTCCGCCGTAATCCAGCGAGTCATCCCCGGCCATCAGGGCGGGGCGGGTCTCCCCGTGGGGGGAAAGGATGTCGGCAATGTTCATCTGTGCGTCCTCGGGGTCCTCCGGCGACGGGTCGAAATGGCTCAGGCTCCCGCCGCCTCACCCAGGCGGAGGTAGCCCAGGTCGATGCAGTCTCGCAGATCGGGAAGGTCGGAGACCGCCTCGGGGTCGGCCAGGATCCCCATGTCGAGCTGCCCGGCATAGGACAGCGTCGTGAGATTGAACGACGTGCCGGCCACCGGGCCGAGGGGGTAGTTGGCCTCCACGAGGCCTCCGGCTATGTACACGGGTATGGGGGCACCCCGGAAGTTGCTGGTGGCGAAGTCGATCCGGGAGGCCTGATCGCGGGCGGCGCGGGTGACCAGAGAGGTGGGCAGCAGGTTGGCGGCGCCGGCCACGGCCCCCAGGAGGCCGCCACCCCTGACTCCCTCGCGGCGCCGGGCGGCCAGGCGGTGGATCTCGGCGAAGCGGGCCGCGGGATCCATGGGGCCGGCCGGAACGGTGATGATCGCCGGGGTGAAGGAATTCTCACCCGAGGTGGCGTCACTGCGGGTGCTGACCACGAAACTGACGTTGAGGTGGTCGAGTTCGACCCCGCGTCGGCGGTGGTACTCGATGGCGCCTTCAACGGCACCGGCCACGAAGAAGTCGTTGATCGATCCCCCCAGGGCGTGGGCGGCGTCACGCGCCTTCTCCAGGTCGTGGCTGGTGACCTGAAAGCGACGGTGACGGGAGCGGTGCACCCACAACGGGCTGCCTGCCCCCGCCCCCCCGGTCAGGCCGAGCTGGGAACCGAGCTGAGCCACCTGGCCCACGATCCCCCGGGCGTCGTCGACGGCTCTCAGCGGATCGGCGCCGTAGGTGGCCGCCTCGCCCAGGACCCGACGGGTCAGGGACATCTGCCGGGTCGCGAGACGTCGGCCGAGGGCGGCGGCATCGGTGAGCAAGCCCTTGATGTCGTCGGTGGAAGGCGATCCCGGTGAGTGATGCCGGGAGCCGGTCGGGATCTCGATCTCGTCGTCGAGGGGAACGTCACGTTCGAGGTCCATGTAGGCCTCGGCCATTCTCATGGCTCCGGCCCCGTCGGTGATGGTGTGGTGAAGCTTGGAGAACAGCGCCCCCCGACCGTCGGCCAGCCCGCCGATGACCACGAACTCCCACAGGGGTCGGGTCCGGTCATAGGGTTCGAGGTACAGGCGCGTGGCCATATCCAGCAGATCGTCGAAGGACCCCGGCGCCGGGAGATCGATGACCCGTATGTGATGGGCGAGATCGAATTCGGGATCGTCGACCCAGGACGGGTTGGTGAACCGCCCGATCCCGGGCTGGACCCGCTGACGCAGACGGGGCACCGACATGACCGTGTGGGCCAGACGGCGGGTGAACTTCTCGACGTCGAGGGGACGGTCGAGGAGGGTGAGCATCCCGCCGCTGGGGTTGAGCCACGGGTCCTTCTCGATGTTCCACATGAGGGCCTCGGCGTCGCTCATCCGCCGGGCGAAGTGGATCTCCCTGGGGGCGGCCATCAGCTCGGACCCCCGGGCTCGACAGCGGTGCTGTCCAGCCCCATGGCGGCCAGGGCCGCCCGACGGGCCGCGGTGCGAGCCGCTCGGGTCGCCTTGGCCGAGAGGGGCTTGGCGGTGGCGGCCCGGGCGGCGGCCAGGCCCGCCTCCTCCGCCTCCCGCAGTTTGTTCTCGAGGTCTTCCGCCTCGTCGATCGGCGGGGCGGAGGGGGATGTGTCCGGCCTCCTGCCGTTCCCGGTGGATGGGGGTGAGTGGTCCTCCGAGGGTCCGGCTCCGGCAGCGCCGGGTCGGACCTCTCCGATGGCCTCGAAGAGCACGTCGAGTTCCTCCATGATCAGGTCCAGGAGGTCCCAGAGGTCGGGGACCAGATCCCGGCAGGCCAGCAGACCGAAGTCCATGGCGTTCCGGTAGCTCTGCACCGTGACGTTGAGTCCCTGGCCCTCGGTGACGATCGAGACCGGGTAGTAGTGCTCGAGGGTCGCCCCGGCCAGGTAGAGGGGCTCCCGTGGGCCGGGAACGTTGGATATCACGAGATTCACCGGGGCCCGAACGTGATCGGCGGCGTGGACGCGTGCCGCCAGACGGGCGGCGGCCGCGGCGACCGCCGGAGGAGAGAACCGGGTCATGTCGGTGAGGAGATCGGCCGGCAGGGCGTCGTGGAGTTCCTTGGCGTCGACCATGGAGGCATTCACCGCCCGGAGCCGTTCGAGGGGCTCGGGGACGTCGGTCGGAATCGGTACGAATATCGCCGACACCCGATTGGTCCACCTGTCGGCCTCGTCTCCGGTGCGTATCGACACCGGGATCATCGTGACCAGGGGTTCCTCGGGGAGTTCGCCGTGGCCCTCGAGATAGCGTCGCAGTCCCCCGGCGACCATGGCCATGACGACGTCGTTGACCGTGCACCCGACGAGGTTCTTGAACGCCTTGACGTCGGATAGGTACCCCGAGCGGAAGGCGAAGATGCGGTGGGGGCCGATGCTGCGGTTGAAGCGGGTGGCGGGGGCGGGTCGGGGGGGCAGAACCGGCATCTTCTCCGTGGCGGAGGTGGGGCGGTTGCGGGGGATCAGGTCGCGGGCCACCGAAGCCATCTTCTGGAGCCCTTCGTTGCGGGTCATGCGGCCCAGTTCCCTCACCGCCGCCAGCTGGAATCGCAGGAGCTTTCCCGGCTGCCGGGCGAGATTCCAGGCGGTGCGCCCCAGCATCTCCACGGTGTTCGGTACCGGCTCGGGGTTCCAGTCCGTGTCGGGAACACCGGCATGGCCCTCGGGCTGGTGGTCGAGCAGAATGCTCATGAGCTCGGCGCCCGCCGCCCCGTCGACCGCGGCGTGGTGGACCTTGGTCAGTACGGCGAAGCGA
>DRKF01000368.1 GCA_011051915.1 Acidimicrobiales bacterium
AGGCGGCGGGACAGCCTCTCCGCCGCGATGCGGATGATGTGGTCGCCGGTGCGGTGGCCGTGGGTGTCGTTGATCAGCTTGAACACGTCGAGATCCACGAAGCAGGCCGCCACGAGGTTTCCCCGCTCATGGGGGCCAACGGCCAGTTCCTCCAGCCGTTCGGTGAGCATGCGACGGTTCGGGAGTCCGGTGAGCTGGTCGTGCAGGGCCTGGGTCACCAGCTCCTGCTGGGCCTCGCGGGCCTCGGTGACGTCGTGGAAGGTCACGAAGGAGCCCAGGAGGGTGCCGTCCTCGTCGGTGACGGTCTTCTGGGCCACGGACACGTAGTGGTGTTCGCCCCGGGGGGAGAGGATCGACATCTCGGTTGGTCCCTCGAAGTGAACCCCGAACATGACCCGTAGCGGATGGGCCTCGCGGGCCACGGGCTTGCCGTGGGAGTCCAGGAGGGGAAAGTCCCGCCAGGTGAGGCGTCCCGGGGGTGTGATGGGGTCCAGGCCGAACAGCTCGTAGGCGGCGTGGTTGACCACGCTTATCGAACCCACGGCGTCGGTGGCGACCATCCCGTCGTGGAGCTGCTCCACCAGGGTCTCCGAGATGTGGTGGTTGACGGCGTGCTCGATCTGCAGTTCCTCGTCCAGCTCGGCGCTGCGCAGGGAGATCACGATCCCCCCGATACGGGGGTTGGCGCTCTGGTCGGTGCCGGTGATCTCGACGGGGGCCCAGTCGCCGTCCCCGTGGCTGATCCGCACGAAGACCCGGTACAGGCGCAGGCCCTCGGTGAGACGGGCCATGGCGTCGAGGGCCACGGGGAGATCGTCGGGGTGCACCAGGTCGGCGGCGTTCCGCCCGATGACGTCGAAGCGGCTGCGGCCGAACAGCGACCCTACCGCGTCGTTGGCCCAGACGACGTCCAGGGTGGCGTCGAGGACCACCACGGCGTCGCGCAGGGCGTCGGGCAGGGCGGTCACGTCGACCCCGGCGGGTGCCTCCGTGGATGAAGCCGGGAACGCCGGGGACGCCGGGTCCGCCGGGACAGTCGGATCTCCGCGGTCGCAGCCCTGGGTGGCTATCACCCCCGTCACCAGTCGGGCCAGCGATGACAGAACTCCGTGGTTGTTGCCATCGGCGAGGCTCTGGACGGTGAGCGACGCCACCACCTCGCCGTGGGGGTCCAGAATCGGGAACGAGGTGGTGTTCTCGTCCGCGTAGGTGTCGTTGTCGGGTGGGTCGTTCAGCAGATCCCACTCGCTGGCGGTGAGCCGGCGGGGCTGGAGCACATGACCGCTGGAGGCGGCGACGATGTAGGCCCACGATCTCTGGAACACCGCGATCTCCGCCGGTCGGGAGGTGACGGCCGCGGCAAGGCGGGTCGCTTCCACCAGGGCCGGGTGGCGGCTCAGCAGCTGCCGCAGCCGGGTGTACTCGTCGGGATCGTGTCTGCCCACCGCCCTCCATCGGAACCTCTGTTCCGTAGTTGAAGGATCATCAGTTCTGAACCGGGGATTCACCGGCGGGCGAGTGGGACGGACTCCTATGATTCGGTCATGAGGGTGACGGCGACGGGAGAGGTGAAGATCCCCGAGAGATTCCGCGAGCAGTTCGGTCTGACGCCGGGGACGGCGGTGGAGTTCGAGGAGATCGACGGGCTGCTCGTGCTTCGGAAGGTTCAGGGCGGTGTGACCGACGTCCGCCCACTGGTGGAGAGGATGCGGGGGGCCGGAGACGTGAGGCTGTCCACCGACGAGATCATGTCTCTGACGAGAGATTGGTGAACGGCGGGCCCTGACCCCCGTTAGGGCTCCCGTTAGTGGGAATGCCGGCACGGTGGTGCCCGATTCGGTGTCCCACCCCCTGGGCATGATTGGTTCATGGGAAGTGTTTCTGTGCTCGGTGTGGCCGATCCCCTGGTGGCCAATCTGGTGGCCAATCTGGTGGCCAATCAGGTCGTCAATCCGGTGGTAAGTCCGCTGGTCAGTCAGCTGGTGGCCAATCCGCTGGTTGACGATCCGCTAGGCGATTATCCGCTGGTCGAGCCAGCGGTTGATCCGGTGGTGAGCTCCGCCGATCCCTGGGTTCCCCCACTCCGGCGGTGGTGGGAGCGTTGCCCTGGTTGGAGCGTTCCCGAGAAGGGAGAGGTTCGGGGCCGGGCGTTGCGGTACATGCTGACCATGGCCCTGCGCGATGCCGGGCGGTCGATGACGGTGGCCGAGTTGGTCGCCCACTGCGAGGGTCAGGGTGTGGTGTTCGAGAGCCGGGCGTCCAAGCTGGTGTCGGACTCCCTGCGCTGGGAGATGGCCTGGGGTCGGGTGCGCCGACTCCGGCGGGGTGTGTACTGCTTCGGGCGCATTCCCCGGTCGACCCTGAGGTTCATCCGCAAGCGCCTGGCCGAGCTGGTGGACGTTCTCCGTCCCCCGGTGGTCTGGGGGACCGGCCTCGATGTGGGCACCGGTCCGGAGGCGTGGTGGGTTTCTGGTTCGCTGCCACCGGCTGATCTCGGCTGGGCACTGCTGCCGCCGCCGGCGCCCGGTTAGGGCGTCCCCCGGCCCGGCCCGGGCCGGGCCGGGTCCGGCGGGTCGACCCCCGAGGGGTCGGCTTCGCCGCGCCCGGGAACGGAAGATCGACGGACCCAGGGACACCCCGCCGGTGTCAGCGGCCGCTGGGGGGCAGTTGGCCGCCTGTGAGTAGCGGCCGGG
Organism: Acidimicrobiales bacterium; assembly: GCA_011051915.1. Taxonomy (GTDB): domain Bacteria; phylum Actinomycetota; class Acidimicrobiia; order Acidimicrobiales; family Poriferisodalaceae; genus DRKF01. The sequence goes on from DRKF01000368.1 coordinate 2,694, forward strand.
CCCGGTTCCCAGCCCGAGGACAGGCGCAGTTGCCTCAAATTGGCAGCGTTGGAGCGACAACCGCCCTCGATCCGGTGGTCGGGCGATTTCTGCTGCTGGGTTGTCGCTACGACGCTGTCGCGGGACGTGATCCGGGCCCGGGTCAGTCGTCGGCCTCGGAGTCCAGGTCCCGGCCGCCGGGCTTGCCGGAGTCGATGCGGCCACCGAACTCTGCCCGGGCCATGCCGACAAGAATGCGCGAGAGGTGCCGAGTCATGTCGAATCAATGCGAACAATACGCTTCCGCCCGCCCTCCGGAACGGGCGCCGGTGGCGGGTCAGGGGATCACCCGGCGGGCCGCTGGGGCCAGACGATGTCGGCGGTGACCCCGAAGTGGTCGCTGGCCAGGATCCCCGTGCGGGCCTCGTCGAACACGACCCGGGCCGACAGCACCCTCCCCGCTCCGCCCTCCCGCTGGAACGGATCACCCACGAAGATGTAGTCGATGCGCTTGCGGTTGATGTTCATCGACTCGGCGATCGGGTTCGTCCGCCAATCCTGGGTGTATCCGGGTCCATCGGCGGCCATTCGCCACGAGTCCTGCCAGAAGGTGGTTCGCCCCTCGATGGTGGCCAGAGAACTCAGGTAGCGGATCTCGTCGCTTTCCGGTTCGGCGTTGAAGTCGCCACACAGAATCGCCGGCATCGCAGGCCTCTTGTGCCCCGGTGGGGGAGAGGCGTCGAGATCGCCCCGGCGTTCCCGAATGCGATCGTCGATGGCCATCACCTGTAGCCGCCGGTGATTGCCGTGGTAGGGCGCAGCGGCCAGATGGGTGCTGAACACGTCCAGCCCGGCGGTGCGCACCCCGACCAACTCCCACGGGAAGTGGTGAACGAACTCGCCCTCGTGGGTGTCGGGATCCACGGGCAGGTCGACGTGGGTGACGTCCTCGATCGACCACCGCGACAGGATCGCCGAGCCGAACCTCATCGTGGGGTCGGGCCACAGCGTTTCGCCGAGCGGGTTTCCCCCGAAGGCGAAATGCCAGTCGACGGCGCACTGCTCGGCGATCCACTCGGCTGTGTTGGGGTGGGCGGAGTCCTCCCACACCTCCTGGAGGCACACCACGTCGGGTTCCAGTTCGTCGATCCAGGCCACGATCTCGTGCCGTCGCCGATCCCACTCCGGCTCCAGCAGCGACCCGATGTTCAGCGTGAC
>DRKF01000369.1 GCA_011051915.1 Acidimicrobiales bacterium
ACGGTCCAGGGCCTCCGCCCCACCCCGGGTGGCCAGATCGAACACCGTGCGGGCATCCATGACCGTGGGGTCGCAGAGACGTCCCTTGTGCATCATGAAGGCTCCCCGCATGACCTCGTAGAAGTCGTTGACGTAGCCGTCGCTGCCGAGGCCCATGGTCACACCTTCCGCCAGGAGCTCGGGGATGGGAGCTATTCCCCCTCCGACCTCGCAGTTGGACAGCGGCATGTGCACGCAGCGAACCCCGTCCTCGGCCAGGATCCGGCGTTCGCTCTCGGAGAGCTGCACCACCTGGGAGGCCAGCATCCGGTCTCCCGTCACTCCCAGATGGCGGTAGTGCTCGAGGGTCCGCCGGCCCAGATTCTCGAGGGCCCACCGGGGCTCGTGGACGCCCTCGTTGACGTGGCAGTGGGTGAGAACTCCGAGACCGGCCGCCAGCTCGAAGGCCTCGGTGACGTAGGACGGGGAGCAGGTGAAGGTGGTGTGGAAGCACATCATGGCGTCGACCAGCGGGCTCTGGCCCGTGGCGGCGGCCTCTATCGCCGCCACGTTCTCCGCGAGACCCAGGCGGGCGATGTCGATCCCGGCCCGTTCGGTGGCCTCGAAGGACAGGATGCCCCTCATCCCCATCTCCTCCACCGCCCGGGCCTGGGCTCCCAGGACTCCCGGCAGGGCGAAGGGTGCCTCCTCGATGTCGTAGAAGGCGGTGGTGCCCGAGAGCATCATCTCCGCACAGGCCCAGCGGGTGGCGGCGGTGATCATCTCGACGTCGAGGGCGTCCTCGACCCGCGGCCACCAGAAGTCCTCGAGGAAGCTCCAGAAGTCGGTGGGGGCGCCGGTCATGGGGATCCCGTGGGCCAGCACCCCGTACATGTGGGTGTGGGCGTTGACGAATCCGGGGGCCAGCACCCGACCCCCGGCGGGAACGACCCGGTCCTCGGGATGGGCGGCCCTCATCTCTGCGGCCGGGCCCAGCCCGTCGATCCGACCCCCCAGCACCCGGACCGAGTGACCGGCCCGGGGCTCGTCGGTACCCGAGGTCACCAACCAGTCGGGTTCGATGAGGATGCCGGTCACGGACCCTCAGCCCTCCTGGAGAGCCGACCAGACCCTCTCGGGGGTGAAGGGAATGGCGTCGATGGCGGTGCCGGTGGCGTTCAGGATGGCCGAACGCAGGGCCGGGGCCACCCCGTCCTTGGGGATCTCGGCCACGGCCTTGGCCCCGAAGGGACCGCTGTCCTCCATGGTCTGGACCAGGTAGACCTCGAGCTCGGGCATCTCGTCGGCCCGGTAGATCCAGTAGGGCCCGAAGGCGGCGTTGACCATCCGACCCTCGTCGTCGTAGGCCATCTCCTCACAGTGCCCGTAGCCGAGGGCCTGGACCATGCCGCCCTCGATCTGACCCGAGGCGGTGACGGGGTTGATGGCCACCCCGCAGTCGACGGCCATGACCATCTTCACCACCGTGACCTGGCCGGTGTCGACGTCGACCTCGACCTCGACGAACTGCCCGGCGTAGGGAGGAGGGGATTCGGTGGACACATAGGAGGCGGTGTCCATGATCTGTTCCTGGTCGGTGGTGTGCAGGGAGTTGAGGGCCACCTCGGCCAGCGACACCGAACGCCCGTCGGGGGCCCAGGCCCGGCGGTCCCTCAGCTCGATCGTGCAGGCCATGTCGATGTCCAGCATGCGGGCCGCCCGCTGCTTTATCTTCCACCACACCTTCTCCGCCGCCTTCTTCACGGCCATCCCCGAGATGTAGGTGGTGCTGGACGCGTACGCCCCGACGTCGAAGGGGGTCATGTCCGTGTCACCGGAGTAGATGACGATGTCGGACAGAGGCACACCGAGGACCTCCGCCGCCATCTGGGCCAGGACCGTGTCGGCTCCCGTTCCCAGGTCGGCGGCGCCCACCAGGACGTTGAAGGAGCCGTCGTCGTTGATCTTGATGCTGGCGGCGCCCATGTCGAGCCCGGGTATGGCCGTGCCGTGCATGCACATGGCGAAGCCGATCCCCCGCCTGATGTTCGGCCGGTCGGAGGGCTCACGCCACGCCGGGTCCTCCCGCCGCTCCCAGCCGATGGCCCTCATGCCCTGGGCGACGCACTCCTCGAGGCCACACGACGTGACGATCGGAAGAGGGCCGACCTCAGCGGCTCCCTCGCCCAGCTGGGGAGCGATGTCGAGCACATCACCCTCGACGGTCCAGTTCTGCCTCTTGAACTCGATGGGGTCCCAGCCCATCTCCCGGGCAATGTCCTCCATGTGGGACTCCAGGGCGAACAGGGCCTGGGGGGCGCCGTAGCCCCGGTAGGCACCGGGCACGGGAATGTTGGTGTACACGACGTCGCAGTCGAACCTCTTGGCGCCGGCCTTGTAGGAGCTCAGGCCTCTCATGCCGGTCACCGTCTGTACCGTGAGCCCGTGGGTTCCGAAGGCGCCGGTATTGGCCACGACCCTCATCTCCTGGGCGGTGAGGGTTCCGTCGGAGTTGACCCCGGTGCGGTAGGTGATGGTCTGGGGGTGGCGGGTGCGGGAGGAGGCGAACTCCTCCTCGCGGGTCAGTTCCAGTTTCACCGGCCGGCCGGTGGCGATAACCAGGTGACCGACGATGTCCTCGATCAGCATCTCCTGCTTGGCGCCGAACCCGCCGCCTATGCGGGGCTTGACGACCCTGATCCGCTTCACCGGCAGATCCAGGAGGGGGGCGACCATACGGCGTACGTGGAAGGGCACCTGGGTTGAGGTGCGGATGACCATGCGCTCGTCCTCGTCCCACCAGGCGATCGCTATGTGGGGCTCGATGGGACACTGCTGCACCTGGTGCACCCGGAAGGTCTGCTCGAACACCCGGTCGGCCGCCGCGAATCCCTCCTCCACGTCACCCACCTGGGCCTCGATGTGGTGGGAGATGTTCCGCGAAGGGGCGAAGGCGTCGTCGAGGTCGGGCTCGTCGTGCACCACCGGAGCGTCGGGTGCGAGGGCCTCGTTCTCGTCGAACACGGCCGGAAGGACCTCATAGGTCACGTCGATGAGGCTCAGGGCCGCGGCTGCGATCTCGGGGGTTTCGGCGGCGACGGCCGCGACCCGGTCCCCCACGTGCCGGACCTTGTTGTCGAAGCTGACCTGGTCGAGGGGGGCGGGGTTGGGCCACGACTGGCCACCCGAGGCGTAGCGCACCCGGGCGATGTTCTCGTGGTGGATCACGGCGTGAACGCCGGGCAGGGCCCGGGCCGCCGAGTCGTCGATCGACACGATCCTGGCGTGGGCGTGAGGGCTCCGGAGCACCTTGGCGTGCAGCATCCCCCTCATCTCGATGTCGTCGACGAAAGCGCCGTTGCCCTTGGCCAACTTGATGGCGTCGACCTTGAGTTCGGGTTTACCGACCACCGCGGTGGGGGGAACGTCGGAGGAGAGCACTATGCGGGGCACCGCCGCCGAGGCGGAGGTGGCGGGACCGGTGCCGGGATCGGATCCCCCCTCGGTGAGGGGGGCGATGACCTCGGGCCGGAACGGCTCACGGGACTCGCCCCGCAGGAGAGCGGCCGCTCTCAGTACCGCCTCGACCGGTTTCACGTACCCCGATTCCCGGTCGAGGATCCCGCTCAGGGCGTCACGCACCTCGGCCTCGGTGGGATCGGGGTTGACGCCGAGGAGCTCCTTGGCGGCCAGGATCATCGCCGGGGTGGAGTACCCCGACTGGATGGCGCCGGTGGCCACGAAGGCGGTCTGGATCACATCGAGACCGGCCACCTCGGGGGTCAGCTCACCGGCCTCCACCCGGCTCGACAGTCCCTCCACGGTGTCGATCCGGTGACCGTCGGCCTGCACGGCCAGTATCACCTCGGCGGAGACGAGACGGCCGTCCAGGAGCAGAGCGGCGGCCCCGGTCTCACCGGTGTCGGAGCCGAAGCGGACGCTGAACAGGCCCTCCGAACGCAGCAACTCATAGAGGGTCCGGTGGACGTCCACCTCGAAGGATCGGGTCACGCCGTTGAGGGTGATCTCGATGGGCACGGTGGTCGTCACTTGTTGTCTCCAGCGTCCTCGATGCGGGCCAGGACCCGTTCGCTCAATGTCACCGCGAGTCTCCGGCGGTACTCACTGCTGCCGCGGAAATCTCCCGGTGGTTCCAGACCGGCCACGGCGCCGGGTTCGACCAGTACGGGGGTCGGGGCCACACCGCAGAGGGCCAGCCTCACCTGGCCGTCGTCCCGCCGACGGGCCACCGCGGCGACTATGGGTGAGTCGGCGGGGGTCCGGGCCACCCGCTCGTGGGCCATCGCACCGTTGCACCCGAGCACGATCTCCGTTATCAGTCCCCCGGACCCCGAACCGAGGACCTCCTCGATGTGAACCTCCGATGCCCCGTCGCCCGATCCGATCCTGAGTCGGGCCCCGCACACCAGCAGGCCGGCCAGCAGCTCGCTGGTGGCCGGGGCCGAGGCCACGAGACCGCCGACGGTGGCCATGTTCCTGATCGTGCGGGGCGCCTCCCGCCGGGCCAGCCCGGCCAGGAACTCGGGCACCTCGGGGGCGTCGATCATCTGCTGCAGGGTGGTCGTGGCCCCCAGCCGCAGTACACGTTCGTCTCTCCGAATGCGGTCGAGGCCGAGATCCTGCAGGTCTATGAGGACCCCGGTGCGGTCGGCCGCGGCGACGCTCGTCAGCTCGGGGACCGCGGTGGTTCCCCCGGCGAGGATGACGCTCCCCGGTTCGGTGAGAATCTCGAGGGCCTCTTCGATGGTCGTGGGCCGGCGATAGCGCACCAGCTCACCTCCTGGGTGGTTGGGTCCGGGGTGATTTCATCCGGTCGGGAAGATGGGTGGCGACGCCCGCCCGGTGGAACAGTCCGGTGCACACGTCCTGGGCTTCGGCGACGGCCTCGGCCTCGTCGCAACACAGGATCTCACCTCGGTGCATCAGGACTCGTCCCCCGACGATGACGGTATCGACATCGCGGGCGCCGCAGTTGTAGACCAGCGCCGATTCTACCCGGTGCACCGGGGCCGCGAAGGGGCTCTCCAGGCCCACCAGGATCACGTCGGCGATCCGACCCGGTTCGAGCACCCCCAGGTCGTCGGGCAGGCCCATGGCCGTCGCCCCTCCCCGGCACGCCATGTCCAGGACGGTGGCGGGAAGCATCGCCATGGCATCGAGATGGTGAACCTTCTGCAGCAGCGCCGTCACCTTGAGGGTCTCGAACATGTCCTGGGAGTTGTTGCTGCCGGGACCGTCGGTGGCCAGAGCCACCGGGATCCCCCGTTCGAGCATCTCGGGAACCCGGGCCACACCGGAGGCCAGGTACATGTTGGACACGGGGCAGTGCACCACCACCCCACCGTTCTCGGCGATCAGGTCCAGCTCGTGATCGCTCAGCCAGACGCTGTGCACGAGCTGGAGGTCGGGACCCAGTGCTCCGATGGACTCCAGCCACTCGATCGGCCGGTTGCCCCGGGTGTCGAGGTTCATCTGAACCTCCTCGCGGGTCTCGTTCACGTGGATGTGGGTTCCCACCCCCCACTCCCGGGTGCGGGCGACCGTGCGGCGAACGGCCTCGTCCGAACAGCCCCAGGGGATCAGCGGCGCCAGTTCGACGGAGATCCGTCCCTCACCCGCTCCCTGCCATCTACGGCGGAGACGCTCCCCCTCGGCCAGGACACGGTCGGCGTCCTCCATGAACTCGGGGTGGTAGTCCATGTCGGCCCAACCCCGGGCCAGGACGAAACGGAGGCCGGTCTCCAGGGCCGACTCGCACACCGCGTCGTCGATGGCGGTGTCGGTGTGGACGTACTGGTGGTCGATCACCGAGGTGACGCCCGAACGCAGATTCTCGATCAGCCCGAGCCGGGAGGCGGCCCGGGCCTCGGGGCCGGTGAGTTCCTTGGCCACCGGCCAGATGGCGGCCTCGAGCCACTCCAGCAGGGGCTTGTCGTCGGCCAGACCGCGGAGGAACGACTGGAACAGGTGGGTGTGGGCGTTGACCAGGCCGGGCATGACGGCCATTCCGGCGGCGTCGACGACCTTCCCGGCCGACCGGGCCGAGGCGGGCGCCTCCCCGGGTCCGACACCGACGATCCGGCCCTGGTCGATAAGTACCCATCCACGGTCGTGCACGGTGTGGGAGTCGTCGACGGTGACCACGCAGCCGTTCTCGATCAGCAGGGAGCCGGGATCGGGCCACCGGTCGGTCACTTCCGATGTCGACTCCGAGGGAGCCTCTTGGGGGGACATGGTCCCCGAAGGTAGGGCCCCGCCGCCGACTCGGAAAGTCCGGATCGTTCGGGAGGTGGAGAACCCCGCCGTCCCCTACAGGGTGGCGAGAGCCGCTTCCTTCCAGTCCATCAGGGTCGAGGAGAGCTCATGGGACAGAGCGGCGTACTCCCCGTCGGCGCCGAGCTCCACGAGGGCCTCGGCCTTGTTGCCGGAGACCGCCAGCTCGAGTATCCGCGAGGCGGTGCG
>DRKF01000370.1 GCA_011051915.1 Acidimicrobiales bacterium
GACTCCAGGATGTTCTGCCCCTGGCACACCGGACACAGGGTGGTCTCCTTGATGGCGTAGGCCCGCTCGTCGGGGGTCTGGGGAGAGCGGTCGGTGTCCACGGCGGCGAACGCCAGGGATCCGACGACGGCGACCACGAGCACCAGCCAGGCCAGCCGCCGGACAGTGCGGTCGCGGGTGGAACTCACGACCCCGCGGCCCCGGCCTCGGCCCGGAAGTCCTCGATCACGGCGTCGATGGCGTCGGCGGTGGTCTCACCGTTCCACTTGGCCACCACCACTCCCGCCGGGGAGACCAGGAAGCTCTCGGGCACCTGCAGGACGACGAAGTCCACCGCCGCTGTCTTGGCGTCGAGGATCACCGGCCAGTCACCGCCCTCCTCGGCGAAGAACTTGCGTACCGCCTCCTCGGTGTCGCCGTTGACGACGCTGACCATCATGGCGTCGCCGGTGGCGGCGTGGCGTTCGCTGAACTTCACCAGCTCGGGGTGCTCGGCCTGACAGGGGATGCACCAGCTGGCGAAGAAGTTGACCAGCACCCATCGACCCCGGGTGCTGTCGATGTCGAAGGTGGACCCGTCCAGGGTGGTGCCGACCAGTTCGGGGACGGCCCGACCCAGCAGGGGTGAGGAGGCCTGGCGGGGTCCGGTGTCACCGCTGCGGGTGAACAGCACCACCAGCAGCCCGATGACCAGCAGACCGAGTACCCCCGAGACCACCCGGGCCAGACGCGAGGCCGACTTCTCCCCCGAATCGTCGAGGTCGTCCAGGTCATCGAAGTCGTGGAATTCGTCCAGTTCGTCCAGTTCGTCGAGTTCGTCGGGGCCCGCCAGGTCGAGGGGTCCCTCGGCCGGGTCGGACTCGGGTGGCGGGTTCATACTGTGGCCGGCTCCGTCTCGGGTTCGAGAGGCTCGTCGTCGTCGGGAGAGCCGTCAGCGGGCGGCTCGTTCGACGAATCCGATACCGCCACTACCCTACCCCGGACCGGTATCACAGCCAGTATCGACCCCAGGGAAATCGTCAGCCCTCCGATCCACAGCCAGGCGATCATCGGCCTCACGATCACCCTCATCAGCACCGAGCCGTCCTCGGACTCCACGTCGAGAACCGACAGGTAGACGTCGTCGATGAGCGACACGTCGACCGAAGGGGTGGCTATGGGCGTTCCGAACGTGGCGAACTGGGTGATGGCCGGCTCGTGGATCTCGTTTCCGTCGACCCGGATGCGCACCGAGGTGATCTCCCGGCCCGGTTGGCTGGTGTCGGTGCGGCCCAGGAACTCGATGCTGTGGCCGGCGACCTCCACCGTCTGGCCGTTGTTGAGGCGGACCTCGGACTCGTTGCTGTAGGACTGGCTGGCCACGAAGCCCACCGCCAGCAGCGCGATGCCGATGTGGGCGACCATTCCCCCGCCGTTGCGTCCGGTGAACCCGGCGATGCCCCTTCGCCGTACCCCCAGCAGCAGGGTCCGGCCGGCGGAGCCGACCACGAATCCGGCCAGGGCGAAGGCGACCAGGGACATCCAGCCCCGGGCCCCAACGGCCACGGCCACCATCAGGAAGATGGCCCCTACCCAGGCCGGTCCCAGGGTCTTCTCCCTCAGCGACTCCCCCGACGTGCGCCGCCAACTCAGCAGGGGGGACATGCCCATCAGGAACAGCAGGGCCAGTCCGATGGGGCCGGTCATGCGGTCGAAGTAGGGCGAACCCACCGCCAGACGGTCACCGTTGATGGCCTCGATCAGCAGGGGGAAGACGGTCCCCAGCAGCACCACCAGGGCGAAGGCGGCGAAGAGCAGGTTGTTGACCAGGAACGAGCCCTCACGTGACACGGGGGACCCCACCGAACCCGGAGACGTGAGCTGCTCGCCCCGCCAGGCGATGAGGGCCAGGGAGACGATCACCACCAGCCCGAAGAACGTCAGCAGGTAGATGCCGATGTTCGACTGGGAGAACTCGTGCACCGACCTCAGGACCCCCGAGCGGGTGAGGAACGTGCCCAGGATCGTCAGGGCGAAGGTGGACAGCAGCAACGACAGGTTCCAGATACGCAGCATCCCCCGGCGTTCCTGAACCACGACGGAGTGCAGGTAGGCCGTGGACGTCAGCCACGGCAGCAGCGAGGAGTTCTCCACCGGATCCCACGCCCAGTAGCCGCCCCAGCCCAGTACCTCATATGACCACCAGGCACCCAGCACTATGCCGGTGGTCAGAAAGCCCCACGCCAGGACGGTCCAGGTACGGGTCTCGAGCAGCCATCCCTCCCCCAGTCGTCCCGTGACCAGGGCGGCGATGGCGAAGGAGAACGGCACGCTGAAGCCCACGTAGCCCAGGTAGAGCATCACGGGGTGCACGGCCATCAGGGGATGGTTCTGCAGCAGGGGGTTGAGGCCCCGGCCGTCGGCGGGGGCGGCGGCGAGGGTGTTGAACGGATCGGCGGGTCCGGTCAGCAACAGGAAGAAGAAGCCCGCGATCACGAACAGGGTGAGCATGGCCCAGGCCACGAGGGGGTCGTCCAGGCGGGAGCGGAACCGCCAACCCACGGCCACGATGTACCCCGCCAGGATCAGCACCCACAGCAGGATGGATCCCTCCAGGGCCCCCCACAGGGTGGCGACCTTGTAGAGCAACGGGGTGGTGGTGGTGCTGTTGCGGGCCACGTACTCGAAGGAGAAGTTGTCGGTGAGGATCGCCCACTCCATCACCAGGGCCGCCACCGCCGAGGCGAACAGGGTGACCAGGGCCCACTGCCCGGCCAGCCTCAGCAGGTCGGGTCGCTTGCGCCTCAGCCCGACGAGCTGGGTGACCACACCGGCGACGGCAGCGATCAACCCGACGAGTACCGCGAGTCTCCCGAGAGAGGCCATGGGTCAGGATCCGTTCGTGTCGGCGAGGGCGGACAGTGCGGGATCGCACCCCTCGAAGAAGTCGGGCGGGAGGGTGACACCCACCCGGTCACCGTTGTCGGCCTCGTATTCGTTGGTGTGCTTCACCAGTATGCGGTCGCTGAGGAAGACGTGGTCGTCGGGCCCGTCGACGGTGGTGGTGTCCTGGCTGATCCAGTGACCCTCCAGCACCACCGGGATCCAGGGGGTGTCGAACAGCTCGGGGGGATCGGTGGTCTGGGTCACGGCGGCGACCTTGCAGTTGTAGACCACCTCGAAGCGCACATCGTCGCCGACCGTCTCCACCGAGGAGGGGATGACCCGGCCCTGCAGACGGAAGCGCCGGGTACCGAGGGAGTCCCGTTCGGCCACGGCCTCGTCCACATTGCGGAAGTACAGCGTGGAGCTGCGCAGGAACTGCACGACGATCAGCCCGGCGGCCACCACGGCCAGAGCCGCCACCAGGGCCCACCAGCGGCGGCGACGGCGGTACAGCTCCCGGCGTACCGCCTCGGCCTCGCTGGGGGCGACGGGTGCGGTCCGGGGTCGCAGGTCCAGCTCGGGACCGGCGTCGAGGTCGGAGTGGTCGCTCATCGTTCGTTGCTCCTGACACCGGGGGAACCTTCGGGGTCTTCGGGGTCTTCGGGCCCGCTCAGATGGGGCAGGGCCGAGGAGGCCGGTACCCCGATCCCGAGTTCGTGCCCTATGGCCCGGGAGCGACTGAGGATGGAGTAGGCGTAGGCGGCGATGGCCCCGAAGGTGATGCCGTAGCCCAACAGGATGGTGCCCCAGGAGTCCATCAGGCGTTCACCCCCTCGGCTCGGCGGGCCGACACCGCGAGGGCCAGGCCCTCCTCCTCGCGGATCTCCTCGAGACGCACGAGTCGGTACCGGTGGATCATCAACCACGCCGCCACGAGGGTGAACGCCAGCAGGGAGAACATGAGGGTGGCGAACATATCGCCGGTGATCTCCGAATTGCGGTCGCTCCGGATGGAGGCCTTCTGGTGCAGGGTGCGCCACCACTCCACCGAGAAGTGCACGATGGGGATGTTCACCGCCGCCAGCAGGGCCGCTATGGCCGCCCTCTTGGAGCGGGCCTCGATGTCGGCGGGCATGTTGCGGATCGCCAGGTAGCCCAGATAGCTGACGAACATCAGGGCCGTGGTGGTCAGCCGGGCGTCCCACTGCCAGAACACACCCCAGGTGATGCGGCCCCACAGCATCCCCGTCACCAGGGTCAGGGCCAGGAACAGCACCGCCACCTCGCCGGCCGCCCCGGCTATGCGGTCGTAGTGCCGCCCACGGTCCTCCCGTGAGGAGCCCCGCCACAGGTACAGAGCCGAGGCCACGGCGGTGAGGACGAAGGATCCGTAGGCCACCCAGATGGTGGGGACGTGGATGTAGAGGAGGCGGACCGCCTCTCCCTGGATCCGGTCCCGGGGGGACACGACGAGCCCGAGCAGGGCCATGACCGCCATGGCGGCCAGACCCACCCAGCCCAGTATCCGGGTGGCCACGCTCGACGTCATGAGATGCCGTGAGTCACCTCGATCGGTTGCGCCCGACATTCTCAGCTCTCCTCCATCAGCGGCCCGAAGGCCACCAGTCCGATCGCGGCGTAGACGCCGGTGATCACGGTGAGTAGGCCGACCCAGTTCCAACCGGGTTGGGTACTGATTCCGAACGCTGCTTCCAACGCCCTGGATCCACCCAACAATATCGGTGCGACCACAGGGATGAGCAGCAGCGGAAGTAGAGTCTCGCGCACCCTGACCCCCAACGACAGGGCACCGTAGATGGCTCCGGTGAGGGCGAATCCCGCCGTCCCGATCACCGTGGTGGCCACCAGCAGCAGGGGGTCCGACAGACCGACGTCGAACAGCACCACCACCCCGACCAGCAGGGCCACCTCCAGCACCACGAGCTCCACGAATATGGCCGCCGCCTTGCCCAGGAACATCGCCCCGGGTCGGAACCCCGACAGTCTCAGGGCGTCGGTGATCCCGTCGGGGCCCTCCACCGTGAACGACCTCTGCACCACCAGCGTTCCGGCGAAGAGGACCCCCACCCAGAACAGCCCCGGGGCACCCTGTTCGAGCAGTGAGCGGTTGGCGTCGAAGGCGAAGGCGAACACGACCTCGATCAACAGCCCCAGGGGGATCACCTGGTTGATCGTCACCCGGGTACGCCACTCGATGAGCAGGTCCTTGCGGGCCACCCGGGCGGCGTCGACGAACAACTCAGTCATCATCGGGGCCAGTCCCCTCGCCGGCGGTACCGCGGGGCAGGCTGGTGGCGGCCAGGGTCCGCCCCCCGCCGATGTCGACGACGGTGTCGGCCACCACCTCGGCCCGATCCAGCTCGTGGCTGGCGAACACCACCGTCGCCCCGGCTGCCGCCGCCGCCCCGAGCAGCCCGTCGAGCAGGTCGCGTCCCCGGCGGTCCAGCCCGGCGTGGGGTTCGTCGAGGAGCCACAGCCGGGGCCGGCGGGCCACCAGCACCGCTATGGCCACCCGGCGTCTCTGCCCCGCCGACAGTTTCTGCACCGAGATGTTCCACAGACGGGGGGAGACCTCCATGGCCTCCAGGGCCGCCCGCTGGTCGGCGGAGTCGGCTCCCACCGCACCACCCCAGAACGCCAGGTTGTCGGCCACGGTGAGGTCGTCGTAGAGCTGGCTGCCGTGGCCCAGCAGCCCGATGTGGGGTCTCACCTCGCGGCGACTCACCGTCATGTCGAAACCCAGGACCCGGGCCCGGCCCTGCGACACGGGCAGCAGCCCGGCACAGGTACGCAGGAACGTGGTCTTGCCCGCCCCGTTGGAGCCCCGCAGGAGCACGATGTGGCCGGGGTCCACCGACATGGTCAACCCGGCCAGGGCCGGAAACCGGCCCAACAGGACCACGGTGTCCTCGAAGTCGATCACGGGGGCCATGAAGCCTCTCAGCCTATCCACACCGGCCGCGGCGACCCTCACCGGCCCGCGACGGCTACGACCCGGCCGGTCGGTACCCTCCCCGGGTGTGAATCTCAGTCGCTGGATAGGTCGGATCGGCCGCACCCTCATCGGGTCGGGCGTGCTGATCCTGCTGTTCGTGGCCTACCAGCTGTGGGGAACCTCCCTGCAGGAGTCCCGGGCCCAGCGCGAACTCGGTTCGGACTTCGAGACCACCCTCAACGAGGCCCTGGGCGACGGGGCGGCGGCCATATCGCTCGACGGCGTCGAGCTCCCCACCGCCCTCGACGAGTCGGCGCTCGCCGAGGTGACCCCCGCCGCCTCCGTGGGTGGCGGCTCCGGCGGTACCGGTGACACCACGGGCGACTCCGGCGGCACCGACGACGCCCGGGCCGAGCTGGCCTCGGGGAGTCTGGCCTCCACCCGTGTGCTCGACACCTCGGGACTCCCCGGGACGGTCCGCAACACCGACGTCCCTCCTCCCCCCACCGCCCCCGAGGGCGAGGCCGTGGCCCGGATCGTCATCCCCCGCATCGACCTCGACAAGACGGTCGTGGAGGGGGTGACCACCTCGGCGCTGAAGAAGGGACCGGGTCACTACCCGGGCACCCCGCTGCCCGGTCAGCCCGGGAACGCCGCCATCGCCGGGCACCGCACCACCTACGGCGCCCCCTTCGGCGACCTCGACAAGCTCGAGGAGAACGACCTCATCTACGTGACCACCGTTCAGGGTTCCTTCGCCTACCGGGTGACCGACACCCTGATCGTGTCGCCCCGCGACGTCTGGGTGCTCGACCCCACCGACGACAACCGTCTCACCCTCACCACCTGCCATCCCAAGTGGACGGCCCGCCAGAGGATGATCGTGGTGGCCGAACTGGTGGGCGAACCGGCCACCTTCAACCCCGACGCCCTGTTCACGGGCGGCACCTCCTCGGGGGCCCGGGCGGACAACCCCGACGATCCCACCTTCAACTCCGGGGGCGACACCGGACAGGCCGCTCCGGCCACCACGACTCCCGGGGCGTCGACCTCGACCACCGCCGCCACCCCGGCGACCTCGACGCCCACCGCGTCAACGGCGCCCACCACGTCCGCTGCGCCCACGAATGCCGACGGCGGATCCGGGGACGATCCCCGCCGGGCGGTGGTCGCCGCCGGATCCGACACCCTCGAGGGCGCCGACGCCGGGCTGGCCGGCCGCAGCGAGTCGATCGTCCCGGCCGTGATCTGGGGACTGCTGGCGGCCGCCGTCGCCCTCGGGATCTGGCTGCTGTCCGAACGCTGGCGACGCTGGCCCGCCTACCTGCTGGGAGCCCCGGTGTTCCTGGTGGTGTTGTTCGTGTTCTTCGAGAACGTCTCGCTGCTGCTGCCGGCCAACGTCTGAGCCGACGTCCGACCGCGGCCGTCTCCGCCCCGGCTCCCGAGCGTGGTCGAACGTCGAACGTCACCACCGTGGGCCACAGGGGCTAAATTGTGACCCGTGTGGATTCTCGCCGCCGCCCTCCCCGTCGGAGCACTCGTCGCCCTCCTGGCCGGCGGCACCTTCAGTGACCTCCTGAAGACCCGGGTCCGTCTGTGGCCCCTGCTGGTGGTGGCTCTCGGTCTCAGCACGTGGCTGACATTCGTTCCCGATCCTCCTGCCGAGAACTTCCTGCTGCCGGCGGCCCTCACCCTGTTCCTGGCCGTCGCCGTCGCCAACATCGGTATCACCGGGGCCACGGTGGTGGCGGTGGGGATCCTGGCCAACCTGGTGCCGGTGGTCCTCAACGGTGGGCTGATGCCCGTCCGCGCCGAGGCCCTGGTCGACGCCGGCCTGGCCACACCCGACACCGTGAACGACGTGGTTCTGGGTGGAGGTCGGGCCCCCGCCGAGTCGCGGGACCTGCTCGAACCCCTCACCGCCATCATCCCGGTGAAGCCGGTGCACGAGGTCTTCACGTTCGGTGACCTGATCGTCACCATCGGCCTGCTGGACCTCGGCTTCCGTCTGGTGAAGCCCCGTTCGGAACGGCGACGCTCCTCGGGATCGGAGACCGACATCGACCTACGCGACCAGGTCCCCGAAACCGAGATCGACCCCTGGCTCACACCGCCGGAGGGCATCCCCGTCCCCCGCCGGGAGCCCCCGACCGTCCAGACCCGCCGTCCGGCGGCGCCGGTGCCCACTTCTCCGGAGCGTCCCGCTCCCCCCGGGCGGGTTCCGCCTCCCCCCACCGAGATCCGCCCGCCCCGGACCGTCAGCGGTTCCGCGACCTGGGGATCCGGGGACTGAGGCGGCCCCTTGTCCACCGATCCGGTTGTCGCCCGGAGAGCACTGATCAGCAAGTGGGTGGAGCGGGCCCGACGGGCCGGGTACCTGATGTTCGCCGCCGCGGTGGTGCTGTTCGTCGTCGGCTTCATCATCGACTTCTCCCCCCTGATGGTCACGGTCATCTCCGCCCTGCTGTTCGTGGGCACGGTGGTGCTGGCCCCGGCGATCGTCCTCCACTACGGGGTGGCCAAGGCCGAGCGGGAGGATCCCGGCCGCTGACCCGGCCCGGGCCCGGCCACACCCTTGTCTTGAGACCGGGGTCGGCCGGTGGGACCATGGCCCCGACCACCTCGAACACGGATCGCCGCCTTGCGCCTGTCAGCACCCGAACGTCGAATCCAGATACTCGATGTCGCCCTCGGCGTGTTCTCCCGCCGCGGCTACCACGGGGCTTCCATGAACGACGTGGCCGAGGCCGCCGGGGTCTCCAAACCGGTGCTGTACCAGCACTTCGGCTCCAAGGAGGAGTTGTACGTGAGCCTGGTCGGCGAGGTGGGCAACCGCCTGTCCCGGGCGGTCAGCGAGGCCATTCCCACCGGCACCGACCCCCGCTCCCGGATCATCGCCGGACTGGGGGCCTACTTCGGGTTCGTGGCCGCCCACCGCGACGAGTTCCGACTGCTGTTCGGCAGCGGCACCACCCGCGAGGGCGCCCTGGCCACCGGGGGTCGCGACGTCGAACGCCTCCTGGCCCGCACCATCGCCGGGCTGCTGGGTACCACCCTTCCCGCCGACCGTCGCCTGCTCGTCGCCCACGGAATAGTGGGCCTGGCCGAGGGAACCTGCCGGCACTGGCTGGCCTCCGACCTCCAGCTCGACCCCACCGAGCTGGCCACCGAGGTGGGAGAGGTGGTCTGGGCCGGTCTGCGGACCCTGCCCCTGGGCTCCTAGGCGCCTGCTCCCCTGCGTCCACCACGATCCGACGAGCGACGGCCTAGAAGCCCCGAGGTCGACCGAGCAACTCTGAGAGCAGGGCCAGGTCACGTTCTCGCCTCGCTTCCAGATCGCCGGGATGCACAATCGCCGGACTTCCGTCGGACAGCGTGTCATCATCCATCCGGGGAGGAGCGAGAGGTTCCGGCTGGGTGAACATGTCGGACAACCAGAGCGTGCGTTCGCTGAACCAGTAGCGGAGCATGGTCACGTCTCCACCGCCCAGTTCGGTGATACACCCCTCGGCCGTCACGAATCCGGCCCAGGTCAGATGCACCCCGTCCCAGTGCTCGGCAACGGACCGCCAGTCGGGCACGAGATGAGAACGGATCCGAGTGCGGGCCGCACGTTGCCCGGACACGTCCAGGAGTTCCTGCACCGTTGACGGGTCCTGATTGATTCCCGGGAGTTCCCAGTGTTCAGCGTGTGACGCCGCCTCACGAGGGTGCTCGGTGACCAGTTTGGCCCAATCGTCAGGTCCGTTGATCTCGAACACCCGGGCACCGGATCGCACCGGAAGTCTCCACCGGGTCACCGGCCCGTCGTGCATCTCCCATGCGTCGACCAACTGGGCATGGGCGACCTCGGGCGGATCGCTCACCGTCCACAGCCCCGCCCAGGTGAACTGTCCCGGGCCATAGACGTTCTCGAAGTCCACGAAAAGGGGCGCCAGTTCGTGGTTCCAGCTGCCGGCCGTGGTCCACCACTGTTGGGCGTCGAGGTCCAGTGGCCGATGGAGTACTTCACCGAAGCGTTCCCCGATCGCCGCGGCGATGGGAGCTCGATCCGTTGCACACCGATAGGCCCGGGCGGCGTGCCGTGGGGCATCCGGACTCCACGGGCCCACGTCGATGACCGCCGAGAAGACCACGAGCTCCATGAACTCGCCGATCGCCATGCTCCCCAGCAGATCGAGTGCCCTCTCGACACCATCGGGCGAACTGTCCACCAGTGACGACCATCCCTCGGGCCGGCGCGCCAGAGTCTCGATCCTCGCCAGGAGCGTGACCCCGAGCGGGGATTCCAGGATGGCGTCGACGAAGCTCTCGGTCACTGAACCAACGGTAGATCCCGTCACCGCCCGGATCCTCCGACTCTGCGGCCTCCGATGTCTCGGTCGGGGAAGGTCCTCGGGGTGTCAGCCGCTGACACCCGAAGCCCGAGCCGCGGCCCGCCAGAGGTGGGCGGCGGCCAGCGAACGATGGGGACGCCACCTCTCGGCCGCCTGCTGGAGTTCCGCCGCCGGTACCGGTGAGGAGGCCCCGACCAGGGCCGCGAAACCCTTGCGCAGTCCGAGGTCGGATGCCGGGAAGGCGTCGGGATCGCCGAGCACCCTCATGGCGATCAGCTCGGTGGTCCAGGGACCCACGCCGGGGAGCGAAAGCAGGACGTCGCGGGTACGGGCCACGGACTCCCCCCGTTCGAGGACCAGGGATCCGTCGGCCACGGCGGAGGAGAGAGCGGCCAGGGTACGGATCCGCCCACCGGTGAACCCCATCCCGGCCAGGTCGGCCCGGGCCAGGGTCTCCGGTCCGGGGAACAGGCGTTCCAGGCCCAGACGCCCCAGACCCTCGACCCTGGGTCCGAGGAGCGCCAGGCGTCCGGTCATCGTCGACGCTCCGGCCACCGATATCTGCTGGCCGACCACGATGCGTACCGCGGTCTCGAAACCGTCGAACGCCCCGGCGTAGCGCCACCCCGGGGCCTCTGCCACCAGGGGGCCGAGCAGCTCGTCCCCGGCGAGTGCGGCCACCGCACGGCGGTGGTCCTCATCAAGTCCGAACAGGCGCCGGACCCCCGCCACCAGGTCGATGAGGGAGGCGAACGTCGGCAGGTGGGCGGTGACCGCCAGGTGACCGCCGCGTTGGCCGTCGGTTCCCGCGGTCACCTCTATGGCCCCGGGGCTGCCGCACAGCTCCACGGTGCGGGAGTAGCGGAGACCGCCGTCGCCCGGCGACACGTTCTCCACCCCGGGTATGGCCCGGGAACCCAGATAGGCGGCCATGGCTCCGAAATCCAGCCGGCCGCGATAGGGGATCCGCAGGCTCAGTCCCCCGTCGGCACTGTCGGGGCTGCCGCCGCTGTCGGGGGCGGGACCCCGGCCCCTCCCCCGCCGGCTCCGGCGCCGTAGTTCCGAGGGGGGGAACCGGAACGTGTCGGCCATGACCCGGTTCATCTGGCGGACACTGCGGAACCCGGCGGCGAAGGCGATGTCGGTGACGGTCAGGTCGCTCTCGTCCAGCAGCCGTCGGGCGAAGTGGGCCCGGCGGGACCGGGCCACCTGGGCCGGGGTCGCCCCGACCTCGGCCAGGAACACCCGGCGCAGATGGCGGGCGCTGTAGCCGAGGCGGGCCGCCAGCCCCGCCTCGGCATGGTCGTCGAGGTAGCCGTCGCTGATCATGACCAGGGCCCGGGCCACTCCCTCGGAGAACCCCTCGGGCAGGAGCGGCGGTTCGAGCTCGGGGCGGCATCTCAGACAGGGCCGGAAGCCGGCGGTCTCCGCCGCCACCGGATTCGGGTACACGACGGTGTTGGCGGGCAGGGGACGGGCGACGCATCCGGCCCGGCAGTAGATACCGGTGGTCCGCACCGCGGTCACCGCACCGACCGGTGGTGACGTTCCCTCCGCCCTGTACTCCGGCGCGATGCCGTCCTCGGGGGCGAGGCTGTACTCCGGCGCGATGCTCACCGGGCTACCTTCCCTCAGGAACGAACCCACGGCCAGCCGGATTCGGACACGGTCCCCGGAGCGGTCGGAACCACCGGAGTGTGACCCCCATGTCCATACGACTGCGCCAGGTGGCCCTGGTGGCCCGGGACCTCGACGCCGCCGAGGCCGCCATCACCGACTCCCTCGGGCTGGAGGTGTGCTTCCGCGACCCGGGTGTGGCCGAGTTCGGCCTGCGCAACGTCCTGTTCCCCGTGGGCCACGACTTCCTCGAGGTGGTGTCACCGGTGGTCCCGGACACCACGGCGGGACGTCTGATGGACCGCCGGGGCGGGGACTGCGGCTACATGGTCCTGCTCCAGGTCGACGACCTTCCCGCCATGAGACGGCGTCTGGGGGAGATGGGCGCCCGAATCGTGTTCGAGGCCGTGGCCGAGGGGATCCACGGGCTGCACGTCCACCCCCGCGACATCGGCGGGGCGATCCTCTCCGTGGACCGGACCGGGCCTCCCTGCGGGCCCGACGACTGGCCCTGGGCCGGGCCGCAGTGGCGGGACCACGTCACCGACTCCGTGTCGTCGCTCACCGCGGTAGACATCGCCGCCGAGGATCCCGCCGCCATGGCCCGACGCTGGGCCGAGCTGCTCGGCCCCGACCGCCTGAACGGCACCACCGTGGTCCTCGATTCCGGTGAGATCCGTTTCGTTCCCGTCACCGGCGGCAGGGGCGAGGGGGTCATCGCCCTGGAGATGGCGACGGACGGGCCCCCGGCCACCCACGGGATCTGCGGCTGCCGGGTACGACTGGTGCCCGACCCGAGGACCCGGGGTCAGGAGTAGCGCAGGGTACCGTCGTCGAGGTCGGCGGCGGGGATGAGCTCCTTTTCCGACCAGTAGTCCTGGGAGTGCCGCCAGGGATCCTTGTCACCCCTCTTGGGCAGCAGGTGCATACCCCTCTGGAGGTAACCGGGGTTGAAGTCCTCGGGATCGATCCAGGGCAGCAGCTCCATGTCCTGGTCCTCCGGACGCAGGGTCGGGGTCACGACCGAGACCCCCAGCTCGTCCATGTGCTTGAGAAGCCGGCACACGAAATCGGCCAGGAGATCGGCCCGCAGGGTCCAGCTGGCCCGGAAGTACCCGAACACCCACAGCATGTTGGGGATCCCGGTGAACATCATCCCCCGGTAGGTGATGGTGTTGGCGAAGTCGAGGGGTTCGCCGTCGATGGTGAACGCTATGTCGCCCAGCACGTTGAGGTTGAAGCCGGTGGCGGTGACGATGATGTCGGCCTCGAGCTCCTCTCCGGACTCCAGGAGGATGCCCTTCTCGGTGAACGTGTCGATGGTGTCGGTGACCACCGAGGCCTTGCCGCTCTTGATACCGGCGAACAGGTCGCCGTCGGGCACGAATGCTATGCGCTGCTGCCACGGCCGGTACTTGGGCACGAAGTGCTTCTCGACGGGGAAGCCCTCGGGCAGCAGCTCGGTGATCCCCTTGATCAGCTCCTCCTTGACCAGGTCGGGATGCTCGAAGGAGGCCTTCACCACCTCCTTCTGGTCGTGGAGGATCTTGCGGCGGACGATCTCGTGGGTCCACTCCTCGGGAATGTCGAGTTCCCGGAGCATGTCGGCCACCTCGTTGGCGTTGCGTCCGGGGTAGAAGTAGGTGGGCGACCTCTGCAGCATCGTGATGTGGTTCACCTTGGGGGCCATGGCCGGGATGAGCGTGGCCGCGGTCGCCCCCGAGCCGATGACCAGCACGTCCTTGCCCTCGTAGTCGAGGTCCTCGGGCCAGTTCTGGGGATGCACGATCCGCCCCTGGAAGCGGTCCATTCCCGGCCACTGCGGCGTGTAGCCCTCCGAGTGGCGGTAGTACCCCTGGCACATCCACAGGAAGTTGGCGGTGAAGACCCTCTGCTCGCCGTCGTCGCCGACGGTGGCGGTGATCGTCCACCTCCGGTCGTCGGAGGACCAGACCGCGGTGTCGATGCGATGGCCGTAGCGGATGTGGCGACCGAGGTCGTTCTCCTCGATGACCTCGCCCATGTAGGCCAGGATCTTGTCGGCGGTGGCGATGGGGGCGCCGGTCCACGGCTTGAACCGGTAGCCGAACGTGTACAGGTCGCTGTCGGAGCGGATTCCCGGATAGGTGTGGGTGCGCCAGGTGCCGCCGTAGTCGCCCTGGGACTCCAGCACCACGAAGCTCTTGTCGGGACACTGCTGGGTCAGGTGGTAGGCACCCCCGACGCCGGAGATCCCGGCTCCCACGATCAGTACGTCGAAGTGCTCGACCTGTTGATCGTCCCCGCCACCGGGGCGTTCCAGTGTGGCTGCATCGGTCATCTCTCGGCTCCTCCCGCCGGATTTCCACCCGCGGCTACAGAGAATCCCACCCACCGCCGACGCGATGCCAAACCGAACCACCCGGAGTGACCAACGTCACCCCGGGTTCGGGGGGAAGCTGTCCGAATCCGGCGGGGTCGGACTTCCGGTGTGGGCCACGATGTTTCCGCCCTTCGACACCTCCCGATCCGAGGAGACCAGCCACATGGCACCCACCCTCTCCCCCTCAGAAGCGATCCGACCCGACGCCGGGGCAGGCGCCGCTCTTTGGTCCCGGCCCCTGCCCTCCCCCGTCGGGGTCCTCACCGCGGTGGCCTCCGAGGTGGGTCTGCGGGCCGTCCTGTGGCCCGAGCACCCCACCCGGCTGGTGAGACTGACACCCGAACCGCTCGACGCCGGCCCTCACCACGAGGTCCTGGATGTCGCCGCCGTCCAACTGTCGGAGTACTTCGCCGGTGAGCGACGGGAGTTCGACGTTCCGCTGGATCTGGTCGGGACACCGTTCCAGCTCCAGGTGTGGGCGACCCTCCAGGAGATCCCCTACGGCGCCACGACCACATACGGGGAGCTGGCCAGCGTCCTCGGCCGACCGGGTTCGGCCCGGGCGGTGGGCACGGCGGTGGGGCGCAACCCGGTGTCGATCATCGTCCCGTGCCATCGGGTGTTGGGCGCCGACGGGTCGCTCACCGGGTTCGCCGGGGGTATCGACACCAAGGCCCGCCTGCTGGGGCTCGAGTCGGCTCCGTGACCTGAGTTCGGAGGTCCCCCAACTGGGATCGAGGGGCCCGGCGGCCTAGCGTGGGATGTCCGGACAGATATCGCGCTGCACTGCGGTGCCCACCGGCCGACCGGAACCACAGAGCCGGCAGCCACGGACGGTCCGAGGAGGTGAGTTCCCTTGAGTGACGAGCCGACAGGCCACGCCGACAGCAACGGCGACAACGGCAACGGCAACGCCAACGGCGGCAGCAACGGCGGGGCCGGGATCACCGTCGACGGGGCCGAGCGTCCCGCTCCCGTGGCCCTGGAACTGCGCTGCCTGCCCGAGATCGGCTCGTTCTTCATGACCGCCGGCACGATCGTGGCCACCGCCCCCCGGGGTCACGGCAACCCGGTTCTGGTGCTGCCGGGGTTCACCGCCGGTGACACGTCCACCGCCCCCCTGCGGGCCACCCTGCGGCTCCTGGGTCACCGCCCCCACGGATGGAGCATCGGCAGCAACGTGGGTCCCGCCGATCACGTGGTCGCCCGGCTGCGCGACCTGGTCACCGAGCTCTACGTCACCCACGGACGGCCGATCGACATCGTGGGCTGGAGTCTGGGCGGCATATTCGCCCGCATCATCGCCTCGAACCAGCCCCACCGCGTCCGCCAGGTGATCACCCTGGGCAGCCCGATCCACATGGGCACCCACCAGTCCAACGTGTCCCACCTGTTCCGGCGTCTGGGCCAGCTCTGGGGCTACGACCAGGGTCCCCGCCAGCTCGACCTCGACCCCATCCCCGTCCCCTCCACCGCGGTGTGGACCCGCACCGACGGTGTGGTGCCCGGCCTGGCCTGTCGCCAGACCCCCGGTCCCACCGCCGAGAACGTCGAGGTCAGGGGCAGCCACTGCGGGCTGGGTGTGAACCCGACCGCCATCTGGGTGGTGGCCGACCGCCTGGCCCAGCCCGACGGGGTCTGGGAACCCTTCAAGCCGCCCGGGCGTCTGGCCTGGGCCTACCCTCACCACGACGAGGACACCACCACCGCGGTGGCCCCGGGAAGGGACGACTGATGCGTCAACTGACCCCCCTCGAGGCCGGGCTGCTGGAGGTCGAGTCGCCCACCAACCTGGGTCACCTCACCACCGTTCTGGTTCTCGACCCCTCCACGTCACCGGACGGTCTGAGCTTCGATCATCTCAAGGCCGAGCTGACCCGCCGCCTGCCCCTGGTCCCGGCCCTGCGCCGTCGTCTGCACGAGCTGCCGTGGTCCATCGACCGCCCCTACTGGATCGAGGACGCCAACTTCGATCTCGACTTCCACGTCCGCTACATAGCGGTGCCACCCCCCGGCGACGAAGCCGACGTGCGGGATCTGGTGGCCCGGATCCACGAGCGTCCCCTGGACCGCAGCCGCCCCATGTGGGAGCTGTACCTGATCCACGGTCTGGCCGGCGACCGCATGGCCATCCTGGCCAAGATCCATCACGCCGCCGTCGGTGGCCTCTACGGCGAGCCGATCCTCACCGCCCTGATCGACCGGGAGGAATCCCCTCCCGCCGACACCTGGCGACCCGAGCTGCCTCCCGACGACCGGGCTCTGCTCATGAAGGCCGCGGTGGACAACCTGGGTTCTCCCCGGGCCTGGATTCGGGCCGGCAAGGACCTGGCCCGGATGCTCCCCGGTGTCGGGATGGTGCTCGGTAGCCGGACCTCGGGCCGCACCCGCCTCAGCGGGGCCACCTACCACGAGCCACCACGAATGAGGTTCAACCGGGCCCTGTCCTCCCATCGCCGCTGGGCCACGGCCTCGCTGTCGGTGAAGAAGGTCCAACGCACCCACAAGGATCTCGACGTCACGTTCAACGACGCCGTGGTGAGCGTCTGCGCCGGGGCC
Source organism: Acidimicrobiales bacterium (assembly GCA_011051915.1). GTDB lineage: Bacteria > Actinomycetota > Acidimicrobiia > Acidimicrobiales > Poriferisodalaceae > DRKF01. The sequence continues at coordinate 16,697 of DRKF01000370.1, forward strand.
CTGAGGTCGTGGCTGCTGTCGCGCGACGAGCTTCCCGCCACCCCGCTGGTCGCCCTGGTCCCGATCACCGTGGCCGCCCCGGGCACCACCCGCGACCCGCTGGCGGCCATCGTGGTGGGTCTGGCCACCGATCAGGACGACCCGGTGCTGCGGCTCTGTGACATCCACGATTCGATGAGCCTGGCCGTCGCCGACCACGGAGCCCTCAACATCGAGGTGATCCGTGATCTGGAGGAGGCCAGCCCCAGTCTCGGGGCGATGGTCGCCGCCCTGGTGGCCCGCACCGGTCTGGCCGAGCGCTTCCAGCCCCGCTTCAATCTGGTCATCGCCAACATCCCCGGACCCGAGCGGAACCTGACGTCGTTCGGAGCCCGGGTGGAGCACGAGTACACCCTCTCCCCCATCATCGACGGGGCCGGACTGTCGATCAGCGTCCACTCCCACGGCAACAGCCTCGACTTCAGCCTCGTCAGCGACCGCGACGCCGTACCCGACCTGGCCGGCCTGGCCGAGCGGATACCCGAGGCCTTCGAGGAGCTCCGCCGCCTGGGCAAGGCCACCGCCGCCAACAAATCGGCCCGGGCCGCCTCCTAGAAGCAGCGGGGATCAGCACCAAGTGCCCCTCCTGCTGCTGGTCGTCCTCCTCGCCGTCTTCTTCGGATTCACCAACGGGCTGAACGACGCCGCCAACGTCGTCGCCTCGCTCATCAGCACCCGTACCGCATCGCCGGGAAGGGCGGTCTCGGTGGCCGGACTGTTCCAGATCGCCGGAGCCCTGCTGGCGGGAACGGCGGTGGCCGACACCTTCGGCACCCTGGTGAAGGTCCCCGCC